>NZ_BAAAZP010000017.1:0-37157 GCF_039536965.1 Nonomuraea antimicrobica
GGCCGCCGCCGCGCTGCTGCCCGACGACCTCGGCGAGCGCGCCATGCTGGGCGACGCAGGGGCCAACGCCCTGGGCGCCCTGCTCGGGCTCGCCGCCGTCACCAAACTGGGCCGCCCCGGCCGGTACGCGCTGCTGGGCACCGTGGTGGCGTTGACGGCGGCGGCGGAGAAGGTGAGCTTCACCAAGGTCATCGCAGGCAACCCCGTGCTCAACCGGATCGACATGCTCGGCCGCCGCCCGGTCGACCCCGTGTGACTCTCCTGCGGTACGCGCGCTCGCGCCCCGCGTCTGTCGGTGTGACCTGCCAGGATGTCTGCGTAGGCATCGCCGTGGGCGGTGGCGGGCGACGGGGCTGGGAGGCCGGGTGCGGGTGGTGACGGCGCGGAGCGTCGCGGGCGGCGCGATGCTCATCGGGGCGATCACCGTGCTGGCGCGCGTGACCGGGTTCGCCAAGCAGTACGCCTTCTCCCAGACCGTCGGCACCAACTGCCTGAGCACGGCCTACATGACGGCCAACCAGATCCCCAACATCGTGTTCGAGGTGGTCGCCGGAGGCGCGCTGGCCGGCATGGTCGTGCCCGTGCTCGCCGCGGCGGCCGACCGTGACGACAGGGAGCGGGCCGGGTGGATCGGCTCGGCGCTGCTGACGTGGGTCGTCGTCGTGCTCGTCCCGCTGGGCGCGCTCCTGGCGCTGCTGGCCGGGCCGGTGTCCGGGCTGTTCTTCGGCACGGTGCTCGAAGGGTGCGACGTCGGCGCGGTCAGCGCGGTCGCCACCCGGATGCTGGTGGTCTTCGCCCCCCAGATCCCGCTGTACGGCGTGGCCGTGGTGCTCTACGGCCTGCTCCAGTCGCACGGGCGCTTCGCCGGGCCCGCGGTCGCGCCGCTGGTCTCCAGCATCGTGGTCATCGTCGCGTACCTGCTGTTCGTGCCGTTCAGCGGCGGGACGACCGATCCTGCGGCGGTTCCGCAGGCCGCCGAGTTGGTGCTGTCGGTGGGCACGAGCCTGGGGGTCCTGTCGCTGGTGCTGACCGTGATCGGGCCGGTGGGCCGCTTGGGGCTGCGGTGGCGGCCCACGTTACGGTTCCCCGCCGGTGTCGCGGGGCAGGTGCGCAGGCTCGCCCTGGCGGGCATCGCCGCGCTGCTCGCCCAGCAGGCGGCGTTGATCGTGGTGGTGCTGCTGTCGAACAACGCGATCGGCGGCGGGGCCATCGTCGCCTACAACTACGCGTGGGCGATCTACCTGGTGCCGTACGCGGTGCTGGCCGTGCCCATCGCCACCAGCGCGTTTCCCCGGCTGGCCGCCAAGGCCGACGACCCTGGGGCCTTCGCCGCGCTCGCGGCGCGCACGTCCAGGGCCGTGGTGCTGGTGTCGGGGCTGGCCGCCGGGGTGCTGGCCGCCGCGTCCGGGCCGGGCGCGGTGGTGTTCCTGGCGCGCAAGAGCGACGTGGCCCCCGCCGAGCTGGCGGTCGCGATCGCGTTGTTCGCGCCCGGCCTGGTGGGCTATGGGCTGATGGCGCACCTGACCCGCGTGCTGTACGCGGTGGGCCAGGGGCGGGCGGTGGCCACGGGCACGGTGGCGGGGTGGATCGTGGTGATGATCGCCCAGACCGTCTTCGTGCTGGTGCTGCCCGGCGAGTGGAAGCTCGGCGGCATGGCGCTCGGGATGAGCGTGGGAATGAGCGTGGGCGGGGGGCTGTTGCTCGCGTCCGTGGTGCGGACGCGCGGCCGTGCGGCGGTCGCGGGGCTGCCCAGGGCCGTGGGCGCGGCGGTCGCCGGGGGGCTGCTGGGGTATCTCGCGGGGGCCGGGGTGGTGGAGTGGCTCGGGGCGGTCGGTGTCTGGCCGAACGTGGGGGCCGTCGTGCTGGGCGCGGTCGTCGCGGTGGCGGTCGGCGGGGTGGCCGTAGCCGTGGTGGATCGGCCGGACGCCGGTGCGGTGGCCGGGCTGCTGCGGCGTCGCGGGCCCGACTGAGGTGCTCGGGCTCGGGCCGGGCTGGGGTGCTCGGGTTCAGGTCGGATTGGGGTGCTTGGACTGGGGTGAGGTGCTCGGGACGGGCTGGGGTGCTTGGGCTGGACTGGGGTACCCGGTTGGGGTGAGGTGCTCGGGCTGGACTGGGGTGCCTCGGTTGGGGGTGAGGTGCTCGGGACGGGCTGGGGTTCTTGGGCTGGGTGTTCGTGTCGGGTGCTGTCTGAGGTGTTTCCGGCGGGTGGGGTGCCGGTGGAGTGGTGGACGTAGGCGAGGAAGGAGCTGGGTCGTGCGGGTGGCGTTCGTGCTGGGCACCACGTCCGGTGGTACCGGGCGGCATGTCCTGATGCTGGTGGAGGGGCTCGTCCGGCGGGGGCACCAGGTGCTCGTCGCGGGGCCCCGCAGCGTCGAGGAGCAGTTCGCGTACGGCGCGGCGGGCGCCGTGTTCGCGGAGGTGGCCGTCTCCGACCGGCCGCACCCGGTCAACGACCTGCGCGCGGCGCTGGCGATCAGGCGGCTGACCAGGGGAGCCGACGTGGTGCACGCCCATGGCCTGCGGGCCGGGGCGCTGGCCGCGCTCGGGTCGCGTGCGTCCCGGCGGCTGGTGGTGACGTTGCACAACGCCCTCACCGCGGGCGGGCTCGTGGGGTTCGTCTATGGGGTGCTGGAGCGGATCGTGGCGCGGCGGGCCGGGCACGTGCTGGTCGTCTCGCCCGACCTCGGCGCGCGGATGACCCGGCTCGGCGCGCGCGACGTACGCGCCGCCGTCGTGACCGCGCCCGTCCCCCGGCCGCCGAAGCGGACGCCCCAGGAGGTCAGGGACGAACTGGGGGCGGGTGATCGGCCCCTCCTGCTCACTGTTGCCCGGCTGGCTCAGCAGAAGGGCCTGGAGACGCTGCTCGACGTCGCGGCCGGGCCGTGGCCCGACGTCCCCGCGCCGGCGTCCTCGGCGGAGCCCTCGTCCTCGGCCTCGTCTGAGTCCCCGTCTGAGTCCCCGTCCGCGGCCTCGTCCGGGTCCCCGTCCGCGTCGGCGGCCTCGGGAGGGCCGTTGTTCGTGGTCGCGGGGGAGGGGCCGTTGCGGGGTGGGCTGCAGCGCCGGATCGACGACGAAGGGCTGCCGGTACGGCTGCTGGGCAACCGTGACGACGTGCCCGATCTGCTCAACGCCGCCGTCGCCCTGCTGATGCCGAGCCGGTGGGAGGGCCAGCCGCTGACGCTCAGGGAGGCGCTGATGACCGGCACCCCGGCCGTCGCCTCCGACGTCGGCGGAATTCCGGAGATCTTGGGCGAGGCCGGGATCCTGGTCCCGTACGGCGACGCGGCGAGGTTCCTCGAGGCCGTAAGGGAGCTGCTGTCGGTGCCCGGAGTTGCGGAAGGGCTCGCCGAGGCGGCCAGGCGGAGGGGGCGGGAGATGCCCGGCCCCGACGAGGTGGTGGACAGCGTGCTGGCCGTTTACGGGGGTGTGAGCTTCGGCGGATGATTAGGTGCCGTTGAGGCGTTCTCATATACTGCCTGGGTTAGGGAGGGGAGTATCCCTTCGCGACAGCCTCGTCATCACGGTGCAGCCCCACCCCACGGGGCCCCCGGGGCTGCCGGTCCGCGACGTGGCGGGCGGGAGAGACCTCCGGCAATGAATCGCGCATGCCGGAGGGTCTGAGTGACTGAACCCCTGTGGGCCTGGATCGCCGTGATCGGTGGTCTTCTCGTGGTCCTCGCCATCGACCTGTGGATCGTCGACCGTGGAGAGGCCCGAGAGTTCTCCATGCGACAGGCGGGCTACTGGGTGACGTTCTACGTCGCCCTCGCCGTCGCCTTCGGGATGCTGATGTGGGCCACAACGGGTCCCGGCAGAGCCGGTGAGTTCTTCGCCGGCTACATCACCGAATACAGCCTGAGCGTCGACAACCTGTTCATCTTCTTCATCATCATGAGCCGGTTCGCCGTGCCGAAGGCGTACCAGCACAAGGTGCTGCTCGTCGGCATCCTGCTCGCGCTCGTGATGCGCGGCATCTTCATCGCGCTCGGCGCGGCGGCGCTCGAGCGGTTCAGCTGGCTGTTCTACGTGTTCGGTGCCTTCCTGGTCTACACGGCGATCAACATCGTCCGTGGGCACCTCAAGGGGCAGGAAGAGGAGTACAACGAGAACGTCGTGCTGCGGTGGGTGCGCCGGGCCTTCCCCACCACCGAGGGGTACGTCGGCTCCAAGGTCACCGTGAAGATCGACGGCAAGCGCATGGTGACCCCGATGCTCATCGTGATGGTGGCCATCGGCAGCACCGACCTGATGTTCGCGCTCGACTCGATCCCCGCGATCTTCGGGCTCACCAAGGATCCCTTCATCGTCTTCACCGCCAACGCGTTCGCCCTGATGGGGCTGCGTCAGCTCTACTTCCTGCTGGGCGGCCTGCTCCAGCGGCTCGTGTACATCAGCTACGGTTTGGCGTTCATCCTGGGGTTCATCGGGGTTAAGCTCGTATTGGAGGCGTTGCACTCCAGCCATGTCTCCTGGGCGCCCACCATTCCCATCTGGGTGTCGCTCTCGGTCATCGGTGCCACCATGGTCATCACCACTGTGGCGAGCCTGGTCAAGGCCCGTATCGACGCGCGCAAGGGCGAGGAGCCGCACCCGGAGCAGGTCTAGCGAGATGGGCTTCGAGGGCGCTTTGCTTGTGTAGTTGCGTCGTGTAATAGTTGCTAGTTTTGTAACATCACGGCAAAGCGCCTAGTCCATTCACCATCAAAGGTTGTTCGTGTCAGACGATTCTGCCAAGCCGAGCCGTATGCGGCTCGCGCGCGGGGTGTCCCCGTGGCTCCTCCCTACGGCGGCCACGGCGGCCGCCACCGCTCTGCTGACGCGCCGAGACCGGCGATGGGCGCTCGCGGCGGTGCCGTTGAGCGCCCTCACCGGGGGCATGCTCTGGTTCTTCCGCGACCCCGACCGCACGCCGGGCGAGGGTCGCGTTCTGTCTCCCGCCGACGGCGTGGTGCAGAGCATCGACCCATGGCCCGATGGCCGCACCCGGGTCGCGATCTTCATGAGCCCGCTGAACGTGCACGTCAACCGTGCCCCCCTTGCGGGAAATGTCACATCCGTGCAGCATGTGGCAGGTGGGTTCCTGCCGGCGTTCAACAAGGACAGCGACCAGAACGAACGTGTGGTGTGGCATTTCGAGACCACGCTGGGCGACATCGAGATGGTGCAGATCGCGGGCGCGGTGGCGCGCCGGATCGTGCCGTACCTGAGCGCTGGGGCCAAGGTCGAGCAGGCCGAGCGGATCGGGCTCATCAGGTTCGGTTCGCGGGTCGACATCTACCTGCCTGAAGGCATTTCTCCCGCGGTGTCCGTGGGTGACAAGATGGTTGCGGGGGTGACCAGAATTGACCGCTGACGCCGGCAGTTGGCAGGCGGACGAGGAAGAGCCTCGTGGTCCCGTGGGCAAGGCGTTCCGCCTGTCCGCCGCTGACTCCCTGTCGCTCGGCAACGCCGTCTGCGGGTTCCTCGCGGTGTGCGTCCTGGCCTCCTCCGCCATCCAGCAGCTCCAGGTCGGCGGCGGGCGGTTCATCCCCGCGCCCAGCTATTTCGCCACCGCCATCGTGCTGCTGCTCATCGGCGCGACCTGTGACCTGTTCGACGGGCTCGTGGCCAGGCGCTTCCGGGCCTCGGCGATGGGCGCCGAGCTGGACAACCTGGCCGATGTCATCAGCTTCGGGTTCGCGCCCGCGTTCATGGTCGTGATCTGGGGTGGGTTCACCGCGCAGGTGCCGTTCGCGGCGGTGCTGGCCGCGGCCGCCGCGGTGCTGGTCGCCGGGATCGTACGGCTGGCCAGGTTCGCCTGTGTCAAGACCAAGAGCGGCGACTTCATGGGGTTGCCCATTCCCATGGGCGCCATGACCGTGATCTCCATCGTGCTGCTGTTCCAGCCGAGCATCTGGTCGTTGCTGGCCATGCTCGCGGTGGCCTGGCTGATGGTCAGCCGCATTGAGTACCCCAAGCCGAAGGGGCAGCTCGCCGCGGTCGTCCTTGGGTGGATCATGGTGAACGTGGCGTTCCTGGCGTTCTGGGTGGCCTGGCCCAAGGGCGGCGACCTGCCGATCAAGATCGGGGCGACCATGCAGATCGCGCTCGTGGCGGCGATCCCGCTGCGGATGCTGTTCTACAAGCGTGAGCAGCGCCGGGAGTTCGAGCGAGAGCAGGGCAGGGAGTTCAAGCGCGTCGGCCAGTGAGCCGCACCTGATGCCGGATAGGCGGGATTTTTCGTCTTATTTCGGCTTTGATGGTTCCAGGTCGGCGGTGTCGTGCGAGCACACGCGTACGTACTTCCTCGGCAAGCCGGCCACGGAGCTGGAGCAGCGCGGGCTGACGGCCATGTCGCGGCCGTAACCGCCCGCGTTGCGCATCACAACAGACATCCCGGCGTCGCCATGCCGGGCGAGAGCGTGGACTGGGTGCCGCTCGCTCGGCGAAGGGTGGTTCTGCCGGTGGTTGTAGGGGGAACCGGCTGGGCTGGCTGACGATCCCGTCGCCGCGGCCGACCGCGTCGCGTACGCTCCGCCTGACGCCTGACGCCTGACGCCTGACGCCTGACGCCTGACGCCTGACGCCTGACGTCCCCATGCCCCACGCCCCACGCTGAGCGGGGGCAGGTCTGTGTGGTGAAAGTGCTGTGTGGTGAGGGGCCCGGGTGGTGGAGGGTCGAGCGGGCGGGGCCGTTCGGCGAAGTCTTGCGTGGTACGGCCCCGCTCGGCTCGATGACGTGAGGACGGGTGGCTCCTGCGCGCAGGAGGCGCTACCAGCCCCTGGCCTTCCACTCCGGAAGGGCGGGGCGTTCGACTCCGAGCGTGGTGTCCTTGCCGTGGCCCGGGTAGACCCAGGTCTCGTCGGGCAGGCGGTCGAAGACGCGCTCCACCACGTCGGTGTAGAGCTGGGTGAAACGCTCGGGGTCCTTCCACGTGTTGCCGACGCCGCCGGGGAACAGGGAGTCGCCGGTGAAGAGGTGGTGACCGGCTGGGCCGCCGTCGTACAGCAGGGCGATCGAGCCGGGCGTGTGGCCGCGCAGGTGGATGACCTCGAGGGTGACCTCGCCGACCGTGATCGTGTCGCCGTGCTCGACCGTGCGGCCGACCGGCACCGGCAGGGCGGGCGCGTCGAGGGGGTGGGCGATCACCTGGGCGCCCGTCACCTTGGCCACCTGCTCCAGCGCCTGCCAGTGGTCGCCGTGCTGGTGGGTGGTGACGATGGCGGCGACCGGCTGGTCGGCCATCAGAGCCAGGAGCCGGTCGGCGTCGGCCGCGGCGTCGATGAGCAGCCCTTCGCCGGTCTCGGCGGAGCGCAGCAGGTAGGCATTGTTGTCGTACGGCCCGACGGCGAGCTTGGAGATCGTCAGCGCGGGCAGCTCTCGTACGTCGGCGGGGCCGCCGACCTGGACGTCACCTGTGTAGGTCATGGGTAGTCCTCTGGGGGCGTCGCGGGCAGATCAGCGGGGGCCGGCATCGTCAGCCACGGTGGCGGCTCGGGAAGGCGCCCGCCCTCGGGGCCGGGAATGAACGGCTGCCCCACGGGCAACAGACTAACGCCCTCGCCGCCGGACCTGCCGGTCAGCCAGGCGAGCATGTCGCGGGACGTGCCCCGCAGGATCGGGCCGTCGCCGAGACCGGTCCAGCGGGCGACGACCTCGCGATCCCGGCCGGAGCCCGCGAAGCTGACGGAGTTCCCGCCTGGAGCCGTGCGGGGGAACGTGGCGGCGTCCGGCTCGGGGAGGAAGTGGAGCCGGCTCACCGGGCCGTGCCCATGGGGCCAGGTGGCCAGGCAGTCGTGCAGTTCGCGGCGGACGAACGGGTCCGGCCAGTCGGCGGGGGCGTACCCGGCGGCCAGGTCCACGTGGTGGAAGCCGATCTCGCGCAGGCGGCGTACCAGGACGTACCAGGCGGGGTGGGGCGGTGGGCGCATGCCCTCCACCGGCGCCGACCACGCGGCGGCGGGCAGGTCGCGGACGGCGGCGGCGAGGCGGTCGGCCCCGTCGTGAAGGCCGGTCAGGAGGCGGTCCGCGGGCAGGGCGGCGGCGGCCTCGATCTCGGCGGTCCTGGCATCGAGCGAGGCGTACTGCGGGGTGCGCACGCCGGTTCTGGCCCAGATCAGGAGGTTGCTGAGGGAGCCGGCGTTCCCGGCGACGTGGGCCAGGACGTGACGCCTGGTCCAGCCGGGCAGGAGGGAGGGCGCGGCGAGGTCGTCCGCGGAGAGTGAGGCGGCCGTGGCCAGGAGCCGGTTCGTCGCGGTGACCAGCTCGGCCTGCAGCGCGGATAAGACGGTCATATCTGGATATTTCACCACTTGGGGATGTCAGGCAGGGGAGGGCATAAACCCGCTGGTCAGTGGGTTGAATGTGGAAGGACCGCCCCCTCCCTGGGAGGATGGCCGTAACCTGTGAGGGACGGATTTTCGGTAGGCCGTGGATCGGGCCGCCGAAATTGTCGGAGCCCCCGTCTACCATCCCCCGTGGACCTATCCGCCTTTCGACTTCCGGGATCGCCGTGGCCGACCGCCTGATCGTGCGTGGTGCACGAGAACACAACCTCAAAGACGTCTCGCTCGACCTGCCGCGAGACTCGCTGATCGTCTTCACCGGTCTGTCCGGCTCGGGCAAGTCGAGCCTGGCCTTCGACACGATCTTCGCCGAGGGCCAGCGGCGCTACGTCGAGTCGCTGTCGGCCTACGCCCGCCAGTTCCTCGGCCAGATGGACAAACCCGACGTCGACTTCATCGAGGGCCTGTCGCCGGCGGTCTCCATCGACCAGAAGGCCACCAGCAAGAACCCCCGCTCGACCGTCGGCACGATCACCGAGGTCTACGACTACCTGAGGCTGCTGTGGGCACGCATCGGCAAGCCGCACTGCCCGGTGTGCGCGCGCCCGATCGCCCGGCAGATGCCGCAGCAGATCGTCGACCGGGTGATGGACCTCGACGAGGGCACCCGCTTCCAGGTGCTGGCGCCGGTCATCAGGGGCCGCAAGGGCGAATACGCCGAGCTGTTCCGCGAGCTGCAGACCAAGGGGTTCGCCAGGGCCAGGGTCGACGGCACCGTCGTACGGCTGGAGGAGCCGCCGACGCTGAAGAAGTACGAGAAGCACGACATCGAGGTCATCGTCGACCGCCTGTCGGTCAAGGAGTCGGCGCGGCGCAGGCTCACCGACTCGGTCGAGACGGCGTTGCAACTGTCCGGCGGCACGATCACGCTCGAGTTCGTCGACCTGCCCGAGACCGACCCCAACCGCGAGCGCTTCTACTCCGAGCACCTCTACTGCCCCTACGACGACCTGTCGTTCGAGGAGCTGGAGCCGCGCTCGTTCTCCTTCAACTCGCCGTTCGGCGCCTGCCCCGAGTGCACGGGCCTGGGCACCAAGATGGAGGTCGACCCCGACCTGGTGGTGCCCGACCCCGAGCGCACGCTCGGCGACGGCGCGATCCACCCCTGGTCCGGCGGCCACACCAGCGAATACTTCGCCCGGTTGATCGAGGCGCTCGGTCACACGGTCGGGTTCACGTTGGAGACGTCGTGGGAGAGCCTGCCGAAGAAGGCGCAGAAGTCGCTGCTGTACGGCCACGACGAGCAGGTCCACGTCCGCTACAGCAACCGCTACGGCCGCCAGCGCTCCTACTACACGACCTACGACGGCGTCATCCCCTGGGTGCAGCGCAGGCACGCCGAAGCCGAGAGCGACGCGGCGCGCGAGCGGTTCGAGGGCTACATGCGCGAGATCCCGTGCCCCGCCTGCAAGGGGGCCAGGCTCAAGCCGGTCACCCTGGCGGTCACGGTGGCGGGGAAGTCGATCGCCGAGGTGTCGGGCATGTCGATCGGCGAGTGCGCGAAGTTCCTCGCCGCGCTCAAGCTGTCCGACCGCGACATGCAGATCGCCGAGCGGGTGGTCAAGGAGATCAACGCCCGCATGGGCTTCCTGCTCGACGTCGGCCTCGACTACCTGACGATGGACCGCGCCGCCGCCACCCTCGCGGGCGGCGAGGCGCAGCGCATCCGGCTGGCCACGCAGATCGGCTCCGGCCTGGTCGGTGTGCTCTACGTGCTCGACGAGCCGTCCATCGGCCTGCACCAGCGCGACAACATGCGCCTGCTCGACACGCTGATCAGGCTGCGCGACATGGGCAACACGCTGATCGTGGTCGAGCACGACGAGGACACGATCGCGGCGGCCGACTGGGTGGTCGACATCGGGCCGGGGGCGGGCGAGCACGGCGGCCAGGTCGTCGTGTCCGGCACCGTCCAGGAGCTGCTGGCCAGCGAGGGGTCGCTGACCGGGGCCTACCTGTCCGGGCGCAGGAGCATCCCCATCCCCGCCGAGCGCCGCAAGCGCGACAAGAAGCGGCAGATCACGGTCAAGGGGGCGCGCGAGCACAACCTCAAGGGCGTCGACATCGAGTTCCCGCTGGGCGTGTTCACGGCGGTCACGGGCGTGTCGGGGTCGGGGAAGTCGACGCTGGTCAACGACATCCTGTACAACGCGCTGGCCAAGGAGCTGAACGGGGCGCGCACGGTGCCGGGGCGGCACTCGCGGATCAACGGCATGGACCAGGTGGACAAGGTCGTCCACGTCGACCAGTCGCCGATCGGGCGCACTCCGCGCTCCAACCCGGCCACCTACACCGGGGTCTTCGACCACGTCCGCAAGCTGTTCGCGGCCACGACCGAGGCGAAGGTGCGCGGCTACCAGCCCGGCCGCTTCAGCTTCAACGTCAAGGGCGGGCGCTGCGAGGCGTGCGCGGGCGACGGCACCATCAAGATCGAGATGAACTTCCTGCCCGACGTCTACGTCCCCTGCGAGGTCTGCCACGGCGCCCGGTACAACCGGGAGACGCTGGAGGTCCACTACAAGGGCAAGACCATCGCCGAGGTGCTCGACATGCCGATCGAGGAGGCCCTGGGCTTCTTCGACGCGATCCCCGCGATCCGGCGGCACCTGCAGACGCTCAACGACGTGGGGCTGGGCTACGTACGCCTCGGGCAGCCGGCCACGACGTTGTCCGGCGGCGAGGCGCAGCGGGTCAAGCTGGCCTCCGAGCTGCAGCGGCGGCAGACCGGGCGGACGATCTACGTTCTCGACGAGCCGACCACCGGCCTGCACTTCGAGGACATCCGGCGGCTGCTCGGGGTGCTCGGGCGGCTGGTCGACGGCGGCAACACGGTGATCGTCATCGAGCACAACCTCGACGTCATCAAGACCGCCGACTGGATCATCGACATGGGGCCCGAGGGCGGGTCGCGCGGCGGCACGCTGGTGGCCAGCGGCACTCCCGAGCAGATCGCCCTGGTCGACGAGAGCCACACGGGGCGGTTCCTGCGCAAGATCCTCGCGTTCTGAGCCCCGCCCGCCGGTCCGTCCCCTGGGGCGGATCCGGCGGGGTCCTGACGGTCAGGAGACGGAGGTCTGGGCGCGGCGCGCGGCGAGGGCGGCGGCGCGGCGACGGCGCTGGGCGGCCTCGCCGCGCTCCAGCCACCACTCGGCTACCAGCAGCGGCAGCACCCAGCCC
Source organism: Nonomuraea antimicrobica (assembly GCF_039536965.1). Lineage (NCBI taxonomy): Bacteria > Bacillati > Actinomycetota > Actinomycetes > Streptosporangiales > Streptosporangiaceae > Nonomuraea > Nonomuraea antimicrobica. The sequence goes on from NZ_BAAAZP010000017.1 coordinate 11,503, forward strand.
AGCCAGGCCGCGAGTGCCGACACCGTGGCCGACATGAGCGCCGGGTCGCCGTGGAAGGTCGTCTCGAGCTGCGGCTCCAGCAGGATCATGAACAGGACGGCGTAGATCCGGTTCGTGATGATCGACATCGTCAGGGCGAAGCTGCGCACCATCCAGCGGCGGTGGTCGACGAACCTGCGCTGCCTGGCCATCCGCCACCCCGTCAGCGTGCAGCCCAGCCACAGCAGCGCGAGCAGCACGTCACTGGCCATCGTGACCGGGCCGTACGGCGTGGCCAGGCCCACCACCAGCCCCATCAGGCCGCTGGGGAGGCAGCCGCCGAAGACGTACACGCGGCCGATCATGCGATGGGCCCTCGGGTGGCGCCCGCGGAACCACGGCCAGATCTGCAGGCAGCACGTGATCATCGCGATCGACCCGAACACCACGTGCAGCGACAGCACCACGAAGTGCGGCGGGAAGAAGTCGGGGGCGGGCACGCGGGACTGGCCCGGGTCCATCGACAGGTACGGCGGCAGCGAGAACGCCAAGAACGCCGCCGCCACCACCATCAGCGGCGCCACCCACGGCCGGCGCCACCACCGGGGACGCGCAGGCGACACCGAGGGCGCGGGCGAGTGCTCGGTCGAGAGAGTCATGAACGCAGCCTGGGGCGTGCCGCTGACCACGGGCCTACCACCCGCTGACCGCACCGGCCGATCCCGTCAATAGGGTTGAGCCCAGGTAACGGCCGCACCCGTGGCGGGCAAAGGCGACAACCGGGTGCAGGCCCCAACAACGGTACGGATCGGGGGCGAAGCCATGTCCGGGAACGGGCTGGGACGACGAGAGATGCTGGGCACGGCCGGGGTGGCCGCGTGCGGGCTGGCGCTGACCGCGTGCGGCACGGGCGGGGCCGAGGCCCGGCCCAGCCTCAAGGGCAAGGTGCTGGCGAAGACGGCCGACGTCCCCGTGGGCGGCGGCAAGCTGATCGACGACCTGAAGGTCGTGGTGACGCAGCCCTCGCAGGGCGTCTACAAGGCGTTCAGCGCGTCGTGCACCCACAAGGGCTGCCAGGTCAGCACCCCCAAGGACAACGTGATCAGGTGCGCGTGCCACGGCAGCGAGTTCGCCGCCGACAGCGGGCGGGCCACCAAGGGGCCCGCCACCGCGCCGCTGGCCTCCTTCCAGGTCAAGGTGGAGGGCGACGGCATCGTGGTGGCCTGAGGGGACGGCCTGGAGCGGTGATCCGGAACGAGGATCTGAACGGGTAATAGTGCGTATTCACCGGGATTGGTCTCGGGCACGCTGAACCGGTGCCAGGGCGCCGGCCGTACCTGAAGTGAAAGCCAATCCGGGAGGACGCACCATGACGGAAACGACGCGCCGGACCGTGGTGTTCGGCGCCGGGAGCGCAGGGCTCGCGGCGGTTCTGACGGCTTGCGCGAGCTACGGCTCGCCGGTGACGGAGGCCGCCGTGGAACCGCCCCCGGCGGAGCCGTCGTCCGAGGCACCCAAGAAGCAGAAGGCCGCGGAGCAGCCCAAGGCGCTGGCCGACACCAGCGACATCCCCGAGGGCGGCGGCAAGGTGTTCAAGAACGAGAAGATCGTGGTGACGCAGCCGACCGCGGGCGAGTTCAAGGCGTTCACGGCGGTCTGCACCCACCAGGGCTGTACGGTCGCCACCGTCTCGAACCAGACGATCAACTGCCCCTGCCACGGCAGCAAGTTCAACATCGCGGACGGCTCCGTGGCCAACGGCCCGGCGAGCAGCCCTCTTGAGGAGAAGCAGATCGAGGTCGATGGCGATAAGATCAGATTGGCCTGACCGAGGTTTCATGAATTTCTCACCTGGGTGCGCTTGGGTGAGCGCATGGATGACCTTCAGAGTCGCAGGGTGGTGATCGCAAGCGTCGGAGCGGGTGGCTTGGCGCTGGCGATCTCCGCCTGTGGCGGCAGCGACACAGCGCAGACGGCCGGCTCCGCCGCCGATCAGAGCGCGGCACCGTCAAGCGCGCCGGAGTCCGGCGCACCGCAGTCCGGCGCACCCCAGGCAGGTGGGGCGCTGGCCAAGACCTCCGACATCCCCGTCGGCGGCGGCACGGTCTTCAAGGACCAGAAGATCGTGGTGACGCAGCCGACGGCCGGCGAGTTCAAGGCGTTCAGCTCGGTCTGCACGCACAAGGGCTGCGCGGTCGGCGCCGTCGAGAGCGGCGCGATCGTGTGCCCGTGCCACAACAGCAAGTTCGCCATCGCCGACGGTTCGGTCACGGACGGTCCCGCGCAGCAGCCGTTGCCCGCGGCGGAGATCAAGGTGGAGGGCGATCAGATCATGCTGGCCTAGCGACTCCGTCGGCACTTCGCGGCCTCGGAGTCCGGGGTCGCACGGAGACGGCCATCACGTGATCTTTCGGCGTTCGTGAAGACCTCCGGAAATCGCGTGATGGCCGTGCCCGGCGGAACCCGGCACAACGACGGTTGCCTCCGCAGGCCGTGCTCCTGCTCCGGTGATCGTGGAGCGCAACCTTGTCGGTGGGGGCTACTAGGCTGGAAGCGTGGCGAGATCAGCGGGCAGCACCTTGAGTTTCCGGCCCGAGCCGGGCTCGATCCCCGAGTCCCCGGGGGTCTACCGGTTCAGGGACGCGCACGGCCGGGTGATCTACGTTGGTAAGGCCAAGAGCCTGCGCCAGCGGCTCAACTCCTACTTCGCCGACTTCTCGGCCCTGCACCCGCGCACCCAGTCGATGCTCACCACCGCCGCCGACGTCGACTGGACCGTCGTCGGCACCGAGGTGGAGGCGCTCCAGCTCGAATACTCCTGGATCAAGGAGTTCGACCCGCGCTTCAACGTCAAATACCGCGACGACAAGTCCTACCCCTACCTCGCGGTGACCATGGGCGAAGACTTCCCGCGCGTGCAGGTCCTGCGCGGCGCCAAGCGCAAGGGCACCCGCTATTTCGGGCCCTATTCCCACGCGTGGGCCATCCGCGAGACCGTCGACCTGCTGCTGCGGGTCTTCCCGGTGCGCACGTGCAGCGCGGGGGTGTTCAAGCGGGCCGGGCAGATCGGCCGGCCGTGCCTGCTCGGCTACATCGACAAGTGCTCGGCGCCGTGCGTCGGCCGGGTCACCCCCGAGGAGCACCGCGCCCTGGCCGAAGACTTCTGCGACTTCATGGCGGGCAACACCGGCCGCTTCATCAAGCGGCTGGAGCGGGAGATGCGCGAGGCGGCCTCCGAGCAGGAATACGAGCGCGCCGCCCGGTTGCGCGACGACGTCCAGGCGTTGCAGCGGGCGCTGGAGAAGCAGGCGGTCGTGCTCGGTGAGGGCACCGACGCCGACGTGATCGCGCTGGCCGAAGATCCCCTCGAAGCCGCCGTCCAGGTCTTCTACGTACGCGGCGGGCGCATCCGCGGGCAGCGCGGCTGGGTGGTCGACAAGGTCGAGGAGACCTCGCCGGGCGAGCTGGTCGAGCAGTTCCTGCTCCAGATGTACGCCGAGGCCAGCCCCGACTCCATGCCCCGCGAGGTGCTCGTGCCCGCCCTGCCGCCCGACGACGAGGCCGTGGCCGAGCTGCTGACCGAGCAGCGCCGGGCCCGCGTCGAGGTGCGGGTGCCGCAGCGCGGCGACAAGAAGTCGCTGATGGAGACCGTCGAGCGCAACGCCAAGGAGTCGCTCGCCCAGCACAAGATCCGCCGCGCCGCCGACCTGACCACCCGCAGCAGGGCGCTGCAGGAGATCGCCGACGCGCTCGACCTCGACCAGGCGCCGCTGCGCGTCGAGTGCTACGACGTCTCCCACCTCCAGGGCGAAAACGTGGTGGCCTCGATGGTGGTGTTCGAGGACGGCCTGGCCCGCAAGAGCGAATACCGGCGCTTCGCCGTCAAGACCAAGGAGGGCGACGTCGCCTCGATCCACGAGGTGATCACCCGCCGCTTCCGCCGCTATCTGGAAGAACGCTCGGCCACCGGCGAGCTGGCGCCCGACGACGACAGCGGCAACGGGCCCATCGACCCCGAGACGGGCAAACCACGCAAGTTCGCCTACCCGCCCAACCTCGTCGTCGTCGACGGCGCCGGGCCCCAGGCCGCCGCCGCGCAGCGGGCGCTCGACGAGCTCGGCATCGACGACGTGTCCGTGTGCGGCCTGGCCAAGCGGCTGGAGGAGGTGTGGCTGCCCGGCGACGACCAGCCGGTGATCATGCCTCGTTCAAGTGAAGGTCTCTACTTGCTGCAACGAGTGAGAGACGAGGCACACAGGTTCGCCATCACCTACCATCGTTCGAAGAGGTCCAAGACGGTGAAGGAGAGCGCGCTCGACGGCGTGCCGGGCCTCGGGCCGGCGCGCAGGCAGGCGTTGCTCAAGCACTTCGGCTCCGTGAAGAGACTACGCGAGGCCACCGCCGCCGAAATCTGCGAGGTTCCCGGCATCGGCCCGTCCATCGCCGAGGTCATCGTGTCGACGCTGAAGGGAGAGTCACCTTGATCTCGTCAGGATGCCAGGGTGTTCGCACCGAAGGGCCATGCGGTCCCGTCCGTTCCCGTGGGCGGGCCGTGGGGGAGCGGCCGCTCGGGGCCGCCGACGGCGTGCCGGTCAGGCGCGCGGACGGAGTGAGACCATGAGCACCGAGCCGGCGTTCGTCATCGTCACCGGCATGTCCGGGGCGGGGCGCAGCACCGCCGCCAAGGCGCTGGAAGACCTGGGCTGGTTCGTCATCGACAACCTGCCGCCGGGGCTGCTGTTCGCGATGGCGGAGGAGGCGGGCAAGGTCAAGCTGGCCGCCGACAAGGTGGCGGCCGTCGTCGACGTGCGCAGCCTGGCCTTCACCACCGACCTCAACGCGGCCATCGAGGAGCTCGAAGGGCGCGGCGTACGCGTGCGGGTGGTGTTCCTGGAGGCCAGCGACGAAGAGTTGGTGCGCAGGTTCGAGAACGTCCGCAGGCCCCACCCCCTCCAGGGCGAGGGGCGGCTGGTCGACGGCATCGCCCGCGAGCGCGGGATCCTGCGGGAGGTGCGCGCGAACGCCGACCTGGTGATCGACACCTCCTCGCACAACGTGCACGAGTTGCGCAACAAGATCGTCGCCTACTTCGGCGGGGAAGACCGGCCCGGCCTGCGGCTCAACGTCGTGTCGTTCGGGTTCAAATACGGTCTGCCGGTCGACGCCGACCTCGTGGTCGACTGCCGGTTCCTGCCCAACCCGCACTGGGTGCCCGAGCTGCGGCCGATGAACGGGCTCGAACCCGCGGTCAGCGACTACGTGCTCGGGCAGCCGGGGGCCAAGGAGTTCCTCGACGCCTACGAGGAGGTCCTCCAGGTGGTCGCCACCGGCTATACGCGCGAAGGCAAGAGCTATGCGACGCTCGCGGTGGGTTGCACGGGTGGCAAGCACCGCAGTGTGGCCATGGCCGAACAGGTCGCCGCCCGCCTGCGCGACCGCGGGATGGAGGTCCAGGTGAGTCACCGGGATGTGGGGCGGGAGTGACCGATGAGGGCTTTTCCGAACCTGCTTTGCCGTATCCGATAGAAGATCCGACAGGAGATCCGGTAGAAGGTGACTCCGCGGACGGGGTGAGGGGGCGTGGTGACTCGCCGTCCCCTTCGCCTGGGGCCGTCGTCCCCGGGTCGTTCGGCGTTCGGAGCGGTGGTGTGAGTGACGTGGGGAGTGCCGGGTTCGGGCCGCCGGTCGTGGCGCTGGGCGGCGGGCACGGGCTCTACGCGTCTCTGTCCGCCTTACGGATGGTCACCGACCGGTTGACCGCCGTGGTCACCGTCGCCGACGACGGCGGGTCCAGCGGACGGCTGCGCCGCGAGCTGGGCGTGCTGCCGCCCGGCGACCTGCGCATGGCGCTGGCCGCCCTGTGCGGCGACGACGAGTGGGGCAGCACCTGGAGCGAGGTCGTACAGCACCGCTTCCGCAGCGAGGGCGAGCTGCACGGGCACGCCGTCGGCAACCTGCTGATCGTCGCCCTGTGGGAGCTGCTCGGCGACCCCGTGGCCGGGCTCGACTGGGTCGGGCGGCTGCTGGGCGCGCACGGCCGCGTGCTGCCGATGGCCTCCGTGCCGCTCGACATCGTGGCCGAGGTGGAGCTCGACGGCGTCATCTCGACCGTACGCGGGCAGGTGGCCTGTGCCCTGACGCCCGGCCGCGTACAGGCGATCTCCCTGGTCCCCGAGGACCCGCCCGCGCGGCCCGAGGCCGTCGCGGCGGTGCTGGAGGCCGAGTGGGTGGTGTTCGGGCCCGGGTCGTGGTTCACCAGCGTGCTGCCGCACCTCAAGGTTCCCGAGCTGGCCATGGCCTTGTACGCGACCAAGGCGAAACGGCTCGTCACGCTCAACCTGGCGCCTCAGCCGGGCGAGACCGATGACTTCTCCCCCCAGCAACACCTGGAGGTTCTCCGCCAGCACGCGCCCGACCTGTCGATCGACGTCGTCCTGGCCGACACCGGAGTGGTGGACGACCCCGACGCGCTGGAGAAGGCCGCCGCGGCGCTCGGCGCCCGGGTCGTCATGGCCGACGTGGCCGCCGCCGATGGGTCGCCGAGGCACGACCCACGACGTCTTGCCTCCGTCCTGGACGAGATTTTCCTCCAGAAGCGTTGATCCTGGTCGGCGTTGCGCGAAGGTGCGAGAGACTCAAGAGAGCCGGTCTGAATGGGGGAGAGGACTAACGCATGGCGATGACAGGTGTGGTGAAAGACGAGCTGAGCCGCCTGCCGGTGCTCAAGCCGTGCTGCCGCAAGGCGGAGGTTTCGACACTGCTGCGGTTCGCCAGCGGCCTGCACCTGGTGGGCGGGCGGATCGTGATCGAGGCCGAGCTCGACACCAACGCCACCGCGCGGCGGCTCATCAAGGACATCGGCGAGGTGTTCGGGCACAAGGCCGAGGTGCTCGTGCTCGCTCCCGCCGGGCTGCGCAAGGGCTCGCGCTACGTCGTACGCGTCTACCGCGACGGTGAGGCACTGGCCCGGCAGACGGGCCTGATCGACAACCACGGCCGTCCCGTACGCGGCCTGCCCCGCCAGGTCGTGGCGGGCGCGTCCTGTGACGCCGAGGCCGCCTGGCGCGGCGCCTTCCTGGCCCACGGCTCCCTGACCGAGCCCGGCCGGTCGATGTCGCTGGAGGTCACCTGCCCGGGGCCGGAGGCGGCGCTGGCGCTCGTGGGGTCGGCGCGGCGGCTGAAGATCCACGCCAAGGCGCGCGAGGTGCGCGGGGTCGACCGGGTCGTGGTCCGCGACGGCGACGCGATCAGTGCCCTGCTGACCAGGCTCGGGGCGCACGACAGCGTGCTGGCCTGGGAGGAACGCCGGATGCGCCGCGAGGTGCGCGCCACCGCGAACCGCCTGGCCAACTTCGACGACGCCAACCTGCGGCGTTCGGCGCGGGCCGCGGTGGCGGCGGGCGCGCGGGTGCAGCGGGCGCTGGAGATCCTCGGTGACGAGGCGCCCGACCACCTGGTGGTGGCCGGGCGGCTGCGGGTCGAGCACAAGCAGGCGTCCCTGGAGGAGCTGGGGCAGATCGCCGACCCGCCGCTGACCAAGGACGCGATCGCGGGACGGATCCGGCGGTTGCTGGCCATGGCCGACAAACGGGCCTCGGATATGGGGATTCCGAACACTGAGGCGAATCTCACAGTGGACATGCTCGCGCCATGAGCCCGTGGGGCCTGCGGAGTCCGTGGGGCCTGCGAGTCCTGTGAGGTCGCGAACGCCGTGAGTCCTTCAGCGCCGGTTGCGGTGGGGTGAGCGGGTTTGGTCATGGGCTCTTGGGCGTGTCGGGGGGCGCGCTTGACAAGAGGCTTGACGGAAGGCTCGCTTGGACGCGCCGCCGGTGGTCCGGGGTTGCCCCAGGGGCTCGTCAGGGTGCCTGGCGGAGGGCGTCGAGCCGAGGGCCGTGCGCCGGTCGTCGCCGCAGCGATGCGGCGGCGCGGCCGACGCCGCGCAGGTCGGCACGGAGGCCGTGTTGGCGGGGCGACAGCACCGGAAGCCCCGGTAACACGGCCGTGCGGTGCTGAGCCGTGGCTGTGCAGTGTGGAGGCGGGGGTCGGCCGCGACTGTGCGGTGCTGAGGCGGGGGTCGACCATGACTGTGCGGTGCCGAGACGGGGGTCGGCCGCGACTGTGCGGTGCCGAGCCGGGAGTTGTCCTGGGGGCGGCGGCGTGGTTGGCCGCGTGTGCGGCGGGCTTGACTCGGTGGCCTGACCGGCGACACGCCCGGCCGACGCGCCGGGTGAAGGTAAAGCCCGCGCCGAGGCACCGGCTGTGCGGGAGTCCGCGCCTGCGCGCTCACCAGGGGCGGCCGCGCTGGAGAACGCCGAGCGCGGCAGGGAGCCCCGCGCCTGCGCGCTCGTCAGGCGCGGACGCGCGGGCCGGCGCCGACGGCCGTGCGGGTCCCGGTGAGGGGGTTCGGCGGGGATTGTTCGCTGCCCTGGGTGGGCGGGTTGATCGTCAGGAGACAGAGGGGGAGCGGTGGTCAGTCGCGGGCGGGGTTGCGAGGGGTGAACAGGTCGGCCGTCGGCTTCGGGACAGGCTGCTGGGCGGGCTCGAACGGGGCCCGGTACTCCGGCTCCCGCGTCTCCTCCGCCTCCGCGGCGGCGGCCTCCTCGGCGCGCCGGGCCCGCCGCACGCGTACGACCCGGAAGGCGACCAGCAGGAACGCCCCCAGCGCCGCCACGGCGATGAACAACCACGCCGCCCACGACTCCGACAGCGGCGCCCCGTACAGCGCGAGCGCGTCCCGCAGGCCCGAGGTGAAGGTGGGCCAGGTGACGTCGCTCAGGCCCGCGACGCGGTTCGCGGACGGCGTACGCAGGGCGGCGCCGATCATCACGGCCGAGCCCGTGATCTGCCCGGCCATGACGGCGCCCCCCGCGTACAGGGCGGCCACGGGGAGCAGGAGGAGGCTGCTCGGGCGTACGGCGCCGATCGCGAGGGCGACCAGCGCGGCGATGAGGAGCGACAGCGCCAGCGAGATGGGCACTCCGCCCCCGAAGTCCATCATGGCGCTCGGCAGGCTCTGCTGGAACAGGACGGCCGCCCCCAGGCCGGCCGCGCAGACGAGCCCGGCCAGTAGGCCCACGATGAGTCCGGACAGTAGGCCGGACCGCTTATGTGACATCTCAGCCCCCAGAGAGAATGCACGAATTTACATCGACGAGTCGGGCACTTTACTCGAACCCCGCAAAACGTGTCGCATGAACGTCGATTCACATGCTGGTACCTGTAGTGGTCTAAACCAATTTGGGTCGGATAAGGTTCGTGGTTGAGGTTCCAGCCCGCCATCTGCTTCGAGGAGATCGGTTTTCGTGAGCATCCGCGTAGGCGTCAACGGCTTCGGCCGCATCGGCCGCAACTTCTGGCGCGCTGTCGCCGCCAGCGGCAAGGACATCGAGATCGTCGCGGTCAACGACCTGACCGACACCGCGACGCTCGCTCATCTGCTGAAGTACGACAGTATTCTCGGCCGCCTTCCGTACGAGGTGAAGGCCACGAGTGACGAGATCACCGTCGATGGCAAGGCGATCAAGGTGTTCGCGGAGCGCGACCCGGGCAAGCTGCCCTGGGGCGACCTCGGCGTCGACGTCGTGCTGGAGTCGACCGGCCTGTTCACCGACGCCACCAAGGCCAAGGTGCACGCCGACAACGGCGCGAAGAAGGTCATCATCTCCGCCCCGGCGAAGAACGAGGACGTCACCGTCGTCATGGGCGTCAACGACTCCGCCTACGACCCGGCCAAGCACACGATCGTCTCCAACGCCTCCTGCACCACCAACTGCCTGGCTCCGATGGCGAAGGTCCTCCACGACACCTTCACCATCGAGAAGGGTCTGATGACCACCATCCACGCCTACACGCAGGACCAGAACCTGCAGGACGGCCCGCACAACGACCTGCGCCGCGCCCGCGCCGCCGCGCTCAACGTGGTGCCCACCTCGACCGGCGCCGCCAAGGCCATCGGCCTGGTCCTGCCCGAGCTGAAGGGCAAGCTCGACGGCTTCGCCATGCGCGTGCCGATCCCCACGGGCTCGGCCACCGACCTCACCGTCGACGTCGGCCGCGAGGTCACCGTCGAGGAGGTCAACGCCGCGGTCAAGGCCGCCGCCGAGGGCCCGCTCAAGGGCATCCTCAGCTACACCGAGGACGAGATCGTCTCCTCCGACATCGTGACCGACCCGGCGTCCTGCATCTTCGACGCCGGCCTCACCAAGGTCATCGGCAACCAGGTCAAGGTCGTCGGCTGGTACGACAACGAGTGGGGCTACTCCAACCGCCTCGCCGACCTGATCGAGCTGGTGGGCCGGGGTCTGTAAGTGCCGATGCCTCTGATGCCGGGGCCGACGCGTACACATCGGGCACATCGGGGCGCGCGCCGGGCGCGTCCAGCGAAAACAGGAGCAGGAGCATGCGCACGCTCGACGATCTCGACGTGAAGGGGCGGCGCGTGCTCGTACGCGCCGACCTCAACGTCCCCCTCGACGGGGAGACGATCACCGACGACGGCCGCATCCGCGCGTCGGTGCCGACGATCAGGACCCTGCTCGACCGGGGCGCCAAGGTCGTCGTCTGCGCCCACCTGGGCAGGCCCAAGGGCCGGGTCAACCCGGAGTTCTCGCTCCGGCCTGTGGCGCGGCGGCTCGGCGAGCTGCTCGGCCAGGACGTCGCCTTCGCCGCCGACGTGGTGGGCGACAGCGCGCGCGGCACGGTCGACGCGCTCCAGGACGGCGAGGTGGCCCTGCTGGAAAACCTGCGCTACGAGCCCGGCGAGGAGTCCAAGGACGACGCCGAGCGGGGCGCGTTCGCCCATAAGCTGGCCGGGCTGGCCGAGCTGTACGTGGGCGACGGGTTCGGCGCGGTGCACCGCAAGCACGCCAGCGTCTACGACGTGCCCCGGCTGCTGCCGCACGCGGCGGGCGGGCTGGTCGAGGCCGAGGTCGCGGTGCTGCGCAGGCTCACCGAGGACACCGAGCGCCCCTACGTGGTGGTGCTGGGCGGCGCCAAGGTCTCCGACAAGCTCGGCGTCATCGCCAACCTGCTGACCAAGGTCGACCGGCTGCTGGTCGGCGGCGGCATGGCCTACACCTTCCTCAAGGCCCAGGGCCACGAGGTGGGCCGGTCGCTGCTCCAGGAAGACCAGCTCGACCAGGTGCGCGGCTTTCTCGACGACGCGGAGCGGCGCGGCGTCGAGATCGTGCTGCCGGTCGACGTGCTGGCGGCGGTGACGTTCGCGGCCGACGCCGAGCACGACGTGGTCGCGGCCACGGCCATCCCGGCCGACCGGGAGGGCCTCGACATCGGGCCGAAGACGCGCGAGCTGTTCGCCGCCAAGCTGGCCGACGCCAGGACCGTGTTCTGGAACGGGCCGATGGGCGTGTTCGAGTTCGACGCGTTCTCCGGCGGCACCAGGGCGGTGGCTGAGGCGCTGCTCGCCCGCACCGGCGACGGGGGCGCGTTCACCGTGGTGGGCGGTGGCGACTCCGCGGCGGCCGTACGTCGGCTGGAGCTCCCCGAGGACGGTTTCTCGCACATCTCCACCGGTGGCGGGGCCAGCCTCGAATACCTTGAGGGGAAGACCCTTCCCGGACTCGCGGCCCTGGAGGACTGAGGTGACGAAGACCGAGGCGACGAAGACCGACCCGACGCGGCGCAAGCCGCTCATGGCCGGCAACTGGAAGATGAACCTCAACCACCTCGAGGCCATCGCGCTGGTCCAGAAGCTGGCCTTCGCGCTCAACGACAAGGACTTCGACAGGGTCGAGGTCGCCGTCCTGCCGCCCTTCACCGACCTGCGCAGCGTCCAGACCCTGGTCGACGGCGACAAGCTGCGGATCGTCTACGGCGCCCAGGACCTGTCGCAACACGACGGCGGCGCCTACACCGGTGAGGTGTCGGGCGCGATGCTGGCCAAACTGAGCTGCACGTTCGTGGCCGTCGGCCACTCCGAGCGCCGCCAGTACCACGGCGAGGACGACGATCTCGTCAACGCCAAGGTGCAGGCGGCCTACCGCCACTCGCTGACGCCCATCCTGTGCGTCGGAGAGGGCCTGTCGGTCCGTCAAGAGGGCGGCCATATCGCGCACAGTCTCGGCCAACTCGACGGTGCGCTGCGCAAAATCAGCGCCGAGCAGGCAAAATCGATAGTGGTGGCCTACGAGCCGGTGTGGGCGATCGGCACCGGCGAGGTGGCCACCCCGGAGGACGCCCAGGAGGTGTGCGGAGCGCTGCGGGTCAGACTCGCTGAGCTCTACGACCCCGAAGTGGCCTCCGGGATCCGTATCCTTTACGGTGGCTCGGTCAAGCCGGGGAACATCGCGGGGATCATGGCTCAGCCGGATGTCGACGGCGCACTCGTGGGTGGTGCCAGCATCGACGCCGGGGAGTTCACGAAGATCTGCCGATTCTCCGATATGACCGGCTAACTGAGTCGTTCTGGGGGTGCGACTTGACATCAGGCCGTACCCTCAGAAGGCAACTTTGAATCGTCACGCGTAACAGAGCATTGAAGGAACAGGCATACCGTGGAAATCGGAATCTCCATCGCCCTCATCCTGGCGAGCCTTCTCATGATCCTGCTCGTCCTGCTCCACAAGGGTAAGGGTGGTGGCCTGTCTGACATGTTCGGCGGCGGCTTCTCGTCGAACTTCGGTGGTTCCTCGGTGGTGGAGCGCAACCTCGACCGGCTGACCGTCATCACGGGCACGATCTGGTTCGTCTGCATCATCGCTCTCGGCCTGCTCATGCGGCCCTGAGCAACAAGTTAACGCGTGACAGTGATTCTCCCCCCGTGTCCGTACGCGGGGCGATCGAGCGAGGAGTTCATCCGTGGGTAGTGGCAACGCGATCCGTGGCAGCCGAGTCGGTGCCGGCCCGATGGGGGAGGCCGAGCGCGGCGAGGCGGCTCCGCGAGTGCGGGTCTCGTTCTGGTGCGCCAACATGCACGAGACGCGCCCCAGTTTCGCCAGCGACGCGGCGGTCCCCGAGTTGTGGGACTGCCCACGTTGCGGCCTCCCAGCCGGACAGGACGAGGAGGCCCCGCCTGCCCCGCCGAAGAACGAGCCGTACAAGACGCACCTGGCCTACGTGAAGGAGCGCCGGAGCGACAAGGACGGCAAGGCGATCCTCGAGGAGGCACTGGAACGCCTGCGCAACAACAAGTCCCCTTGGTAGGGGTTCCCCTGGTAGCGGTGTGCAGGGCGAAGGGGCCCCGGGTTCTCCGGGGCCCCTTCGCCGTGCCTACCGGCTCTCGTGCACGACCTCACCATCCACGAACGTCATGCGCGCCCGCGTCGTCCAGATCTCACCCGGCGGGAGATCGAACGGGTCGCGGTCCAGCACCACCAGGTCGGCAGGCCGGCCCGGCTCGACGGCCCCCGCGGGCGAGCGGTTGATCCAGGCCGAGCCCGCCGTGTACGCGGTCATGGCCGTGGCCAGGTCGATGCGCTGACCGGGCAGGAACGGGGTCTGCGCGGTCGGGTAGCCCGCGTGCACCGAACCACCCGGCTCGGTGCGGTTGACGGCGACGTGCATGCCCTGCAGCGGGTCGGCGTTCGAGACCGGCCAGTCGCTGCCGGCGCAGAACCGCGTGCCACGGGCCAGCAGGTCCGCGAACGGATACTGCCACGACGAGCGCGGCTCCCCGAGATAGGGCAGCGTCAGCTCGTCCATCTGGGCGTGGTGCGTGGCCCACAGCGGCTGCAGGTTGGCCGTGACGCCCAGGGCGGCGAAGCGCGGCACGTCGGAGGGCTCGATGATCTGCAGGTGGGCGATGTGGTGGCGGTTGCCGGGGTCGGTGCCCTCGAAGCTGTCGAGCGCCTCGCGCACGGCGCGCTCGCCGATGGCGTGGAAGTGCACCTGGAAGCCGAGCCGGTCCAGCTCGGCGACGTAGCCCCGCAGCTTGGCGGGGTCGACGTACGACAGCCCCGTGCCCCCGCACAGGCAGTACGGCTCCAGCGTCGCGGCCGTGAAGTTCTCCGTGATGCCGTCCTGCATGATCTTGACGGAGGTGGCGCTGAACCGGTCGAGTCCCTCGGCCGAGGCCCGGCGGGCCACCAGGTCCTCGATCTGGTCCAGGCCGCGCGTGCGGTCCCACCACAGGGCGCCCACCACGCGGGCCCGCAGCCGGCCGGAGCGGGCCGCCGCCAGGTAGGTGGGCAACTGGTCGTCGGATCCGGCGTACGAGCCCACGATGGCGTCCTGCCAGCCGGTGATGCCCAGCGAGAACAGATGCCGCTGCGCGTCGGCCAGCGCGTCCTTCAGGTCCTGGGCGGTGGGGCGGGGGGTGAGCAGGCCGACCAGGTCCATCGCGCCCTCGTGCAGGACGCCGGTGGGGGCGCCGTCCGCGTCGCGCTCGATGCGGCCGTCGGCGGGGTCGGGGGTGTCGCGGGTGATCCCGGCCCGGTCGAGGGCGCGGGTGTTGACCCAGGCGGCGTGGTGGTCGCGCTGGATCAAATAGGCGGGGCGGTCGAGGAAGTCGATCTGGTCGCGGTGGGGGAGACCGCCCGGGAATGCCGCCATGTCCCAGCCGCCGCCATCAATCCACTCCTTATCGGGATTTTTCGCGGCATACTCAGAGATCTTTTCTATATAAGTGTCCAGGCCGAAATCTTCGGCCAAATCGCACTTCGCGCGTTCCAGGCCCGCCTGAACCGGATGCAGGTGCGCGTCCGTGAATCCCGGCGCCAGCAGCCCGCCGTCCAGATCGACCGTCTCGTGGGCCTGCCGCGCCAGCTCCCGCTCCTCGCCCACGGCGGCGATCACACCGTCACGCACCAGTACGGCCTCGGCCACGACGCCCCGCGGGGTGAAGGCACGGCCGCCCCGGAAGAGGATGTTCATGGATGTTCCTTTCTCACGGTCGCCTCATCATCCCGCCCGTCGTCAGTGACCCGTGATCAGATCGGCGAAGCGGGCCAGCACCGACGTGCGCGGCATGCCGCGCTCGCGGTGGTCGGCCATCCGGTAGAGGCGGTACATCGAGTGCACGCCCAGCCAGCGCAGCGGCTCAGGCTCCCACGGGCGCACCCGGCGGCCCACCCACGGCAACGCGGTCAGCTCCGACGTCTCGCCCAGGATCAGGTCACGCAGGGTACGGCCGGCCAGGTTCGTGGTGGTCACGCCGTGGCCGGTGTAGCCGCCCGCCCAGCCCAGGCCGGTGGCCGGGTCCACGTGCACGGTCGAGCACCAGTCGCGCGGCACGCCCAGCACGCCCGACCAGGCGTGCGCGACCGAGGACGAGCGGGCGGCCGGGAAGAAGTCGGTCAGCAGCCCCCACAGGGCCTCGACGGTCCACTCGTGGGTGTGGCCGCGCGCGTCCACCCGCGAGCCGTACAGGTACGGCCGGCCACGCCCGCCGAAGGCGATGCGGTCGTCGGCCGTGCGCTGGGCGTACATGTAGTAGTGGGCCAGGTCGCCGAGCAGTTCGGCGCCCTGCCAGCCGACCTCGTCCCAGAACGACGGGGGGAGGGGCTCGGTGACGATCATTGAGCTGTTCATCGGCAGCCACTGGCGGCGCAGGCCGGGCAGGCGGGCGGTGAAGCCCTCCGTCGCGCGGATCACGTGGCCGGCCGAGACCGTGCCGTACGGGGTGACCGCCTGATGGGGGACGATCCGGGTCACGGGGGTGCGTTCGTAGACGGTGACGCCGAGGTCGCGTACGGTCCTGGCCAGGCCCTGGGCCAGCTTAGCCGGCTGGATGCGGGCGCAGTGGGGGCTCCAGGAGGCCGTCAGCGCGCCGGACACGCGTACGTGGTCCATGGGGTCGACCAGCCGCAGATCGGCCTCCTCGATGCCCCAGGAGCGCGCGGAGGCCATGTCCCGGCGCAGGCGGGCGGCCTGGGCGGGGGTGCGGGCCACGTTCAGCACGCCGCCCTTGACCAGGTCGCAGTCGATGGACTCCCGCTCACAGACCGCGATGACCTCGTCGATCGAGGCGTACATCTCGCGTTGCAGCCGCCGCGCGCCCGCGCCGTAGCGCTCGTGCGAGCCGGCCAGGTCGCCGGTCAGCCAGCCGCCGTTGCGCCCGGACGCCCCGAACCCGGCGAACTCCTGCTCCAGCAGCACGACGTTCAGCGACGGGCGGGCCCGCTTGAGGTAGTACGCCGTCCACAGGCCCGTGTAACCGGCGCCGACGATCGCCACGTCGGCCTGGACGTCGCCGTCGAGCCGGGGGCCGGGGGCGGGCTGGCCGGAGGACCGGTACCAGAAGGAGACGTCGCCGTTCACGTACCCGGACGACAAGGGAACACGTGCCTTCATAGCGACATATCCTCCTATATCCGGATAAGTCGCTGCATCATGCGACGAAATACGCAATGTAAACACGTCGGTAGCGGGCGTGTAACAGAGGCGCGGCACGCTGGAGCGCATGGGATTCCTGCGCATCCGCACCACGGTGGACGAGCGGCCCGGCCGGCTGGCCTCGCTGGCCTCGGCCCTGGCCGCCAAGGGCGGCAACATCCTCGGCCTGAGCGTGCAGTCCGACGCCGACGGCACCGTTGACGAGTTCGTCGCCGACATCCCCGCCAACCCCGAGACCGTGCGCGAGGCCCTGGAGGCGGCCGGGGGCCGCCGCGTTCAGGTGGTGCCGGCCACCGCCCACGAGCTGACCGACGAGCCCACCAGGGCGCTGCTGCTGGCCTCCCGGCTGCGCGCGATGCCGTGGCGGCTGCCCGAGCTGCTCGCCGAGTTGCTGCGGGCGGACGACGCCCGCTGGGTCTATGGTGAGGCCGTGAGCGATCTTCCCGACCCGACCCGGCTCGTCGTGCCCGTCGCGCCCAGGCGCGCGGTCCGGCTGCGCCGCGCCGGGCTGCCCTTCACGCTGACCGAGGCGGCCAGGGCGGCCTCGTTCGCCCGCCTGGCCCAGCCCGCCACCGAGCAGGCCGCCGCCGAACGCGGCGTCAAGCTCGCCGACGGCGTCGAGGTCACCGTGCGCCCGCTCACCTCGATCTACCGCGAGGCCGTGCGCGACCTGCACGACAGGTGCTCGCCGGAGTCGCGCAGGTTCCGTTACTTCACCTCGATGCCCGCGCTGCCGCCGCGCATGTTCGACCGGCTGTGCGACAGGAGCCGGGGATACTCGCTGGTCGCCGGGCACGACGGGCAGGTCGTGGCGATGGCCAGCCTCATGTTCACCCCCGACCCGGGCATCGCGGAGATGGCCTTCCTGGTCGAGGACCGCTGGCAGGGGCGCGGTCTGGGCGCGACGATGGCGAGGATGCTCGTACGCGCGGCCCGCGACCTCGGATACGCCGAGGTCAGGACCACGATGCTGGCCGACAACGCCCGGATGCGGCGGCTGCTGGTCTCGCTGGGCGCCACGCTCGGCTACACCGAGGACCCGGGAGTGGTCGAGTCGCGGCTGCCGGTCGGCGCGCTGGTGTCAGCCTAGGGTCGTGTCGTTCCCCGGCTCGCCGGCGTCCTTCCCCGGCTCTTCGGCCGGGGGGTCCGCCCGCTTGATGCCCAGGTGGCGTTCGATGCGGTCGAGGCTCTCCTGGATCTGCGCGAGCCGATCGCCCAGCGCGGGGCCGCCGGCGAAGAACATCTCCGACTGACGGTCCCTGTGCCCGCGGCCCACGCGGTCGAGCACGCGCTGGCGTACGTCCGGCAGGTCCGCCCCCGTATCCCTGATCGCCAGCGCGGCCAGGCCCTCGCCCTCCTTGATCAGGCCGAGCAGGATGTGCTCGGTGCCGATGTAGTTGTGGCGCAGTTGCAACGCCTCGCGCAACGACAGCTCCAGGACCTTCTTGGCCCGCGGGGTGAACGGGATGTGGCCGCTGGGCGCCTCGGCGCCGCGGCCCACCGCCCGCTCGACGAACGCGCGTACGTGGTCGCGTTCCACGCCGCACCCGTCGAGCACGAGCGAGGCCACCCCCTCGCCCTCCCCGATGAGGCCGAGCAGCAGGTGTTCCGTGCCGATGTAGTCGTGGTGCAACGTCCGCGCCTCCTCCTGGGCGAGGACGACTACCCTGCGTGCACGGTCGGTGAAGCGTTCGAACACCGGGGGGCCTCCTGTTCGGCTGGCGCTCTCTCCACTATGCGCTAGAAAACCGGGCATGTGGGGTATTTGACCTGTGTGGATCTTGACGAGGTGGCGGATCGCCTCTATGCGCTGCCGCCGTCCGAGTTCACCGCCGCGCGTACGGCGGAGGTCCGGGCGGCCAGGGACGCGGGCGACGCGGGGCTCTCGCGCGAGATCGCGAAGCTCCGCAGGCCGACGGTGTCCGCCTGGGCCGTGAACCGGCTCTCCCGTGAGCATCCCGGCGAGCTGGCCGAACTGCTCGACGTGGGCGAGCGGCTGCGCGCGGCCTGGCAGGAGCAGGACGCCGGCGAACTGGCCGAGCTGACCCGGCGCAGGGGCGAGGTGACCGGGAAGGTGGGCCGCCTGGCCCGGCGGTTCGCGGGTCTGTCGCCCGCGGCGGCGACCGAGGTGGACCAGACCCTGGACGCCGCCGTCGTGGACGCCGCGGCCGCTGCCGAGGTGCGCCGCGGCCACCTGGCGAAACCGCTGCACTACAGCGGCTTCGCCCCCGCACCCATCACGCGCGAGCCCACCGCTCCGAGGCGGCGGAAGACCGCCGAAAACACGGACCGGGCCGCGGCGGACAAAGCAGCCGAGTACGCGGCCGCCGAGGCCAGGCGGCGGGAGGAGGCCGAGGCCAGGAAGGCCAGGGAGCGCGAGGAGGCGCGGGCGGCCCACCGGGAGTGGCGCGCGGCCCTGGACGCGGCCCAGACAGAGCACGACGAGCGCGCGGAGCGGGTGGACGTGCTGGAGAAGAAGCTGGCCAAGGCCCGCAGGAGGCTCGAAGAAGCCCGGCAGCGCCTGGAGGTGACGCGGCGGGAGGAGCGCCAGGCCCGGCTGCGCCTGGAGCGATGAGCTATGGTGTACGAAACGGTTTCGTACACCTGGAGCGTAGATGACCACCTGGACCCCTGACTCCATGCCGGACCTCACCGGCAAGGCCGCCATCGTGACCGGCGCCAACAGCGGCATCGGCCTGCCCACCGCGCTCGAACTGGCCCGGCACGGCGCACACGTCACCGTGGCGGCGCGCGACCCGGCCAAGGGCGCGGAGGCGGTCGCGCGCATCAGGACCGCCGTGCCGGGCGCCCAGGCCGAGTACGGGCGGCTCGACCTGTCGGACCTGGCCTCGGTCCGGCGGTTCGCCGAGGGCGTGCGGAAGGTGGACCTGCTGGTCAACAACGCCGGCATCGCCATGGTCCCCAGGCGCGAGACCAAGGACGGCTTCGAGCTGCAGTTCGGCACCAACCACCTGGGCCACTTCGCGCTGACGGGGCTGCTGCTGCCGCTGCTGACGGCCGCGCCGGGCGCCCGCGTCGTGACGGTCTCCAGCGACGCGCACGCCATGGGCCGGATCGACTTCGACAACCTGGACCTGGAGCGCGGCTACGGCCGCATGTCCGCGTACGGGCGTTCCAAGCTCGCCAACCTGCTGTTCGCGCTGGAGTTGCAGCGCCGGGCCGAGCGGGCGGGCGCGGACCTGAGCAGCACGGCCGTCCACCCCGGCATGACGGCCACGGGGATCGTCGGGCTGGGGCCGTTCCAGCCGCTGCTGCGCCTGGTCATGAAGTCGGCCGCGGCGGGCGCCGTGCCCTCGCTGTACGCCGCCGCCTCGCCCGACGTCCGCGGCGGCGAGTACCTCGGGCCCGGGCCCAAGCGGCTCCGGCCGTCGGAGGCGGCCCGCTCCGAGGACCTGGCCGCGCGCCTGTGGGACGTGTCGGAGGAGCTCACGGGCGTACGATTCGACAAGTTCGCCAACCGTTAGCCAGAAGGACGTGCACGTGGCTCCACTCGACCCTGAGCGCGACAGGGCCATCCTCGACGCCACGATGGAGCTGCTTTCGGAGGTCGGCTTCGACCGGATGACGGTCGACCAGATCGCCAAGCGCGCCAAGGCCAGCAAGGCCACCATCTACCGGCGCTGGGCGGGCAAGCCCGAGCTGGTGGTCGACGTCATCTGCCGGCGCTTCGACATGGACCTGCCGCCGGGGGAGGACACCGGCTCGCTCCGCGGCGACCTGGCCGCCCTCTTCCGCGGCCTGTGCGAGTCGGTCGAGCGCAAGCACACGCTCGTCATCGGGCTGTCCTCGACGCTGGTGTCCAACCAGGAGCTGGCGCGCACGCTGCGCGCCCACATGCCCGCCAAGGACCTCGGGGAGGTGGGCGCGCTGCTGGAGCGGGCCGTCGAGCGGGGTGAGCTGGCCGGGCCGGTCGATCCTGGGCGGCTGTTCGGGGTGGCCAAGGCGCTGGTGTGGCACCGCATGATCTTCACGGGGCCGCCGATCGGCGAGCCGTTCGTGGCGGAGTCGGTGGACGGCGTGCTGATGCCGCTGGTGCGCGCCTGGGCCGGATAGCGCCGGGCCGGGCAGGCGGTGGCGGCCCGACGGAGGATCGCGCGGGCGAGGGCGGCCTGACGGAGGATCGCGCGGGCAAGGGCAGGCCGGAGCTGGGGTCGCGCGGCAGGACCTGGTCAGGAGCGGGTCGTGCGGGTGAGATCGGCTAGGGGCGGGTCGCGCGGGCGAGGTAGGCGCAGACGGGGAAGCCGTCGCGCTCGTACGGGGCCGCGAGCCTGAGATAGTGGCCCCTGATGCGCTCCACGACCTGCGGCGGCTGGCGCGCGATCACCTCGAACCTGGCCCCGCCCGCCTGTACGACGTCGGTCCACCAGGACGCGAGATCGACCTGGTGGCGCCACCTGACCGTCTCCACGGCGGCCTCGCCGAACCCCGCCCCGCCCAGCAGCCCGGTGAAGCGCTGCGGGGTCTCGTGGGCCGTGAAGGGGCGTGGCGGGGGGTCGTAGGGGACCTCCGCGGCGGCGATGGCCTCGGCGAACACGTCGGTGGCCGTCATCTCACCGGACTTCCACCAGGTCAGGGCCAGCGCTCCGCCCGGACGCAGCACGCGGTGCAGCTCGCGGAGCGCCTCGGTCGCGTCGGGCACGTGGTTGATGATGAAATTTCCCGCTATCGCGTCGAACTGTGCGTCCTCGAACGGCAGCTCCGGCAGCGCCGCCAGCCGGATGGTCGCGTACGGATGGCGGCGGGCGGCCAGCTCCAGCATCGCCGGATCGGCGTCGACCGCGGTCACCTCGGCGCCCAGCGCGAGCGCCGCGGCCGTCACCACTCCCGTGCCGCAGCCCACGTCGAGCAGGTGCGGGGCGCGGCCCCGGCAGGCCGAGGCCAGGAGCGGGCCGACGGTGTGGGAGCTGAGATGGGCGAAGCCGCGATCGTACGCTTCCGCGTTGGTCATCGAGCCAGCCTAACCCAGCCGCCGAATCTGACAACCTCCTGTGAGATTACCCCTCAAGGCCCCATTTTTCGGGAAATGCCGCCCGAAGAGCCGGGGACCCGCCCGCCAGGCCGCGATCTCAGGAGCCGGCCCCGCTCAGGGGGAGGCGATACGTCCCAGCTCCGGCGGAATCTTGCCCGCCGCCGCCCGGTCCAGCAGGAACAGCGTCCGCCCCCGCCCCCTGGCCCCGGCCGCCGGCACCTGGACGGGGCCCGAGTCCGACAGCGCCAGCCGGACCGCGCCCGACTTCTCCGCCCCGGCCGCCACCACCCACACCTCGCGGGCCGACTGGATGGCCGGCAGCGTCAGCGAGATGCGGGTCGGCGGCGGCTTCGGCGAGCCGTGCACCGCCACCACCGGGCGCGTGTCGTACAGCGCGGGCAGCCCTGGGAACAGCGAGGCCACGTGGGCGTCCGGGCCCATGCCGAGCAGCATCACGTCGAAGCTCGGCACCGGCCCGTGGTCCTCCGGCCGGGCGGCCCCGCGCAGCTCGACGGCGTAGGCGTCGGCCGACTCCTCCGCCGTCATCCCCGAGTCGGGGCCGCGCATGACGTGCACCCGGGCGGGGTCGAGGTCCACGTGGTCGAGCAGGGCCTCGCGGGCGCCGGTCTCGTTGCGCTCCTTGTCTCCGTCGGGCACGAACCGCTCGTCGCCCCACCACACGTCCAGACGCTGCCAGTCGACGGCGTCGCGGGCGGGGGTGGCGGCGATGGCCGCCAGCGTGGCGGTGCCGACGCTGCCGCCCGTGAGCACGATCGAGGCGGAGCCCTTGGCCGACTGCACGTCGACCAGCCGTGTGATGATCCGCGCCGCCACGGCCTTGGCGAGGACGTCGGCGTCGCGGTGCACGACGATGCTGGGCACGCTCACTCTGGTCATCCCTTGTACGTCCTCGCGAACCGCTTGACCGCGGCCTCGTAGATCTCGTCGGTGTCGAGCCTGCGCAGCTCCTCGGCCATCAGCTCGGAGGTCTGCCGCCTGGCCAGGGCCACGTTCCTGTCGGGCTGGCCGGGCCGGGAGAGCGCGGCCAGTCGGGCGTCGGTACGGACCACCGCCAGCTCGCCCTCCCCGAGCTGCAGCCGCACGGCCGTCAGCCCAGGCCCGGACGACTCGGTGACCTTGATCGGCACGCCGAGCCGCTCCGACAGCCAGGCGGCCAGCAACGGCGCGCTCGGGTGGCCCGCGGCCGCCTCCACGACCCCCTTGCGCACCTTGCCCACCGGCTGGTCGAACGCGGCCGCCAGCAGGCTGCGCCACGGCGTCAGCCGGGCCCAGGCCAGGTCGGTGTCACCGCGGGCGTAGCCCTTGGCCCGGATGACCAGCGACTTGACGCCGCCGTCGTCGAAGCCCTTGGCGTCGGTGATGCGCCGCTGCGCCAGCGCCCCGATCGCGTCCTTGGACGGCGCGTCGGGGGCCGCGCCCGGCCACCAGGCCACGACCGGTGTGTCGGGCAGCAGCAGCGGGCTGACCACGGAGTCGGCGTGCTCGGTCAGCTCGCCGTACAGGCGCAGCACGACCACCTCGCCGGGCGTGTTCTCCCCGATCCGCAGCTCGGCGTCGAGCCGGATGGGCTCCTCCTCCTCGCGCTTGATCACCACGATGATGCGCGACGGGTGCTCGCGCGCCGCCTCGGTGGCCGCGCGCAGCGCGTCGTACTGGTGGCGCTCCTCGCTGACCACGACGAGCGTCAGCACCATGCCGATGGCCGGGGCGCCCATCTGGTGACGCAGGTGCGTGAGCTGCGCCGAGATCTTGCCGGCCGTCGTGTCGGTCAGCATGAACGTGGTCATCTAGAGTCTCCTCCACACCCGGCCGTCGCGGGCCATCATCGCGTCGGCCGACTCCGGCCCCCACGAGCCCGACTCGTACGCCTCCGGCTGGCCCTGCGTGGCCCAGAACTCCTCGATCGGGTCGAGGATCTTCCATGACAGCTCCACCTCCCGCTGGTGCGGGAAGAGCGGCGGGTCGCCGATCATCACGTCGAGCAGCAGCCGCTCGTACGCCTCCGGCGACGACTCCAGGAACGACTCACCGTAGGCGAAGTCCATGGAGACGTCGCGCACCTCCATCTGCGTCCCCGGCACCTTCGAGCCGAAGCGCACCGTGATGCCCTCGTCGGGCTGGACCCGGATGACCAGCGCGTTCTGGCCGAGGATCTCGGTGTCGTCCTTGCTGAAGGGCAGGTGCGGCGCCCGCTGGAACACCACGGCCACCTCGGTCACCCGGCGGCCCAGGCGCTTGCCGGTGCGCAGGTAGAACGGCACCCCGGCCCAGCGCCGGTTGGCGATCTCCAGCTTGACCGCCGCGTAGGTCTCGGTGGTGGACTCGGGCGAGATGCCCTCCTCCTGGAGGTAGCCGACGACCTTCTCGCCGCCCTGCCAGCCCGCCGCGTACTGGCCGCGCGCGGTGTTGAGCCCCAGATTGGCCGGCAGTCGTACGGCCTTGAGCACCTTCTCCTTCTCCCGCCGCAGCGCGGAGGCGTCGAAGGAGGTCGGGTCCTCCATCGCGACCAGGGCGAGGAGCTGGAGCAGGTGGTTCTGGATCACGTCGCGGGCCGCGCCGATGCCGTCGTAGTAGCCCGCGCGCCCCCCGATGCCGATGTCCTCGGCCATCGTGATCTGCACGTGGTCGACGAAGCTACGGTTCCAGATCGGCTCGTAGAGGTTGTTGGCGAACCTCAGCGCCATGATGTTCTGGACGGTCTCCTTGCCCAGGTAGTGGTCGATCCTGAAGATCGAGCTCTCCGGGAAGGCCGAGGTGGTGATCTCGTTCAGCTCGTGGGCCGACTGCAGGTCGTGCCCGAACGGCTTCTCGATCACCACCCGCCGCCACGAGCCCTCGGGCGCGTCGGACAACCCCGTGCGCTTGAGCTGCTCCACCACCACAGGGAAGAACTTCGGCGGCACCGACAGGTAGAAAGCGTAGTTTCCGCCGGTGCCCCGGGTCTCGTCGATCTCGGCCAAGGCCATGGCCAGCGCGTCGAACGCCCCGTCGTCCGAGAACTCGCCGGGGACGAAATGGATGCCCTCGCAGATCTGCTTCCAGACCTCCTCGCGGAAGGGCGTCCGCGCGTGCGCCTTGACGGCGTCGTGCGTCAAGCGGGCGAAATCCTGGTCCTTCCAGTCACGCCGGGCGAACCCGACCAGCGAGAAGCCGGGCGGCAGCAACCCCCGGTTCCCCAGGTCGTAAATCGCCGGCAGCAGCTTGCGCTTGGCCAGGTCACCCGTCACGCCGAACAACACCAACACACACGGCCCCGCCACCCGCGGCAGCCGCTTGTCGCGCGGATCGCGCAGCGGGTTGGCGGCCTCCACCTCCATGGTGGTGGCTGTGCCCGCGACGGCCGCCGCCACGGTGGCGGCCTCCTCCGCGGGCGCTGCCGGGTCAGTCATCTCAAACCTCCTGTGCGGCTGCGAGCAAACGCGCGACTCCCGCCACGCGGTCGGTCAAATGCAGGCGTACGGCCGGCCGCCCCCGGGTCTCCAGCGCCCCCAGGTCGCCGAGCGCCTGGGCGAGCTGCAGCCGCCCCAGCGTGTACGGCCTGCCGGGAACGGCGACGTCGTCGCCCACCGCCCCGGTGATCTGCAGGAACACCCCGTTCTGCGGCCCGCCCTTGTGGTATTGCCCCGTCGAGTGCAGAAACCGCGGCCCCCACCCGAACGTCACCGGCCGGTCGGTACGCAGCGCGAGCAGCGCCCGCAGCGTCGCCGGATCGGCCATCATCCAGGCGTCGGTCATCTGCTCGAAGTCGGCCCCCTCCTGCACCGGCGCGTCGAAGGCCGCCAGCCGGTCGAGATAGGCCATGATCGCCAGATAGCCGTCACCCGGGATCGCGTGCAGCAACTCGGCGAACAGGCCGGGCAGGTCGGTGGCCGTCGCCGCGGCGTACGCCTCCACCGGCCCGTCCACGAACGCCGGCGCGCCGGTCGGCAGGTCGGGCAGGGACAGCAGGGCCACGGTGTTGTCCTTCGACTCGGCCACGTTGGGCTGGTCGAAGGGGTCGATCCGGAGCAGGTGGCCGGCGATCGCGGTGGCGTACTCCCAGACCAGGAACTGCGCGCCCAGCGGCCCGTCCACCCGCACGTCGCCGACGTCGGACCCGATCGCCACGACCAGCTCGTCGCCGGTGCCGTTGGGGTCGGCGCCGACGACCGGCAGGATCCCCCTGCCCTGCTTGCCGGTGGACTCGGCCACGAGCTGCTCGATCCAGTCGGGCAGCCCGTTGATCGGCGAGAGCTGGTCTTCCAGCACCAGCTTGTCGCGCCCGGCCAGCGCCGCGCCGCCGAGCGCCGCGCCCAGGTCGAGCCCGGGGTTGCCGCTGTCGCGCGACAGCAGCGGCAGCACCTCCGCCGCGTCGTCGAGCAGCCGCGCCACGTCC
>NZ_BAAAZP010000017.1:37236-37726 GCF_039536965.1 Nonomuraea antimicrobica
GCCTCGCCGAACACCGACAGCGCCGAGTAGCGCCCGCCCACGTCGGGCGCGGCGAGCACGAGGCGGTAACCGCCGTCGACGGCCAGCCGCTCCAGCGGCGAGCCGGGATCGGTGACGATCACGATGCGGTCCGCGGGCGCCAGACCCGCTTCCGTGTAGGCCCGCTCGAAGATGCGCAGGTGGCAGTCGGTCTCCACGGTCGTGCCGCTCTTGCCGGCCACGACCACGACCGTGGACTCCAGCCCGCCCGCCAGAGCCCGGCGGACCTGCTCGGGGTCGGTCGTGTCGAGCACGGTCAGCGGCACGTCGGCGGTGTTGCAGATGACCTCCGCCGCCAGCGACGAGCCGCCCATCCCGGCCAGGACCACGTTCGTCAGGCCCTCGGCGCGGGCCCACCCGGCGAGCCCGCCCAGCACGGGCAGCAGCTCGCGGGAGGAGCGGGGCAGCGCCAGCCAGCCGAGCCTGGCAGCCGCCTCCGCCTCGGCGTCCT
>NZ_BAAAZP010000017.1:37785-114734 GCF_039536965.1 Nonomuraea antimicrobica
GCGAGCCGCGCGGGCACGCCGTCGGCGACGAGACGCCCCGCGGCGGAGGAGGCGGCCGAGGCCACCCCCTCCTCGCGGTAGGACACCTCCATCACGGAACCAGGTTCTTGGTGACGCTCTCGAGCAGCTCGTTCCAGGACGCCTCGAACTTCTCCACGCCCTCCTCCTCCAGCACCTTCACCACGTCGTCGTAGTCGACGCCGGCGTCCTTGAGCGCGGCCATGGTGTTCCACGCCTGCTCGTAGAAGGGGCGTACGGTGTCGCCCGAGACGTTGGCGTGGTCGGCCGTGGCGTCGAGCGTCTTCTCCGGCATCGTGTTGACGGTGCCGGGCGCGACGAGCTGGTCGACGTAGAGGGTGTCGGAGTATTCGGGGTTCTTCACGCCGGTCGAGGCCCACAGCGGCCGCTGCGGGCGGGCGCCCGCCTCGCGCAGGCGCTGCCAGCGCTCGGAGTTCATCACGTCCTCGAAGGCCGCGTACGCCAGGCGCGCGTTGGCCACGCCCGCCTTGCCCTTCAGCTCCGGCTTGCCCAGGCTGTCGAGCCGCTTGTCGATCTCGGTGTCGACCCGGCTGACGAAGAACGAGGCCACCGACTCGATCGTGGCCAGGTTGAGGCCCTTGGCCTGCGCGGCCTCCAGACCGGCGAGCCAGGCGTCCATGACCGCGCGGTAACGCTCGAGTGAGAAGATCAGCGTGACGTTGACGCTGATGCCCTCCGACAGCGCCTGCGTGATCGCGGGCAGGCCCTCCAGCGTGGCCGGGATCTTGATGAACAGGTTGGGCCGGTCGACCAGCCACCACAGCGCCCTGGCCTCGGCCACGGTCTTCTCGCTCTCGCGGGCCAGGCGGGGGTCGACCTCCAGCGACACGCGGCCGTCGACGCCGCCCGTGGCGTCGTAGACCGGGCGCAGCACGTCGGCGGCCCAGCGGATGTCGTAGGTGGTGATGGCGCGCACGGCCTCGCCCACCTCGACGCCCCGCACGGCCAGGTCGTGGAGCTGGCTGTCGTAGGCGTCGCCCTTGCCGAGCGCGTTGGCGAAGATGGTCGGGTTGGAGGTCACCCCGACGACGTTCTTCTCGCTGATCAGCCGCTCCAGGTTGCCGCTGCGCAGGCGCTCACGGCTGATGTCGTCGAGCCAGATGGCAACGCCCTGGCCGGACAGCTTGTTGAGGATCTCGCTCATCTCTTCTTCAGTTTCCCGTCGTCTCGCCCTTGTCCTGACCCAGTTTGGCCAGGCTCGCCTTCGCCGCCGCCGCCACCCGCTCAGCCGTCAGCCCGAACTGCTCGAACAACGTCCTGTACGGCGCCGAGGCGCCGAAGTGCTCGAGGCTGACCACTTCGCCGCACTCGCCGACGAATTCGTGCCAGCCGAGCGCGACGCCCGCCTCGACGGCGACCCGGGCCCGGATCGACGAAGGCAGAACCGTCTGCCTGTATGCGGTGTCCTGCCCCTTGAACCACTCGACACACGGCATCGAGACCACTCGCGTCGGGATGCCCCGCGCCTCCAGCAGCTCCCGGCCGCCCACCGCGATCTCCACCTCGCTGCCCGTGGCGATGATGATCACCCGCGGCTGGCCGTCGGACGCCTCGCGCAGCACGTAGCCGCCGCGGGCCACGCCGTCGGCGCTGGTGCCCTCGTAGACCGGCAGGTTCTGCCGCGTCAGGGCCAGTGCGGCGGGACGGTCGGTGTGCTCCAGCACGGCCTTCCAGGCGTGGGCGGTCTCGTTCGCGTCGGCCGGGCGCACCACGTCGAGGCCGGGGATCGCGCGCAGCGCCCACAGGTGCTCGATCGGCTGGTGGGTGGGGCCGTCCTCGCCCAGGCCGATGGAGTCGTGCGTCCACACGTACGTGACGGGCAGCTTCATCAGCGCCGCCAGGCGCACCGAGGGCCGCATGTAGTCGGAGAAGACCAGGAACGTGCCGCCGTACGGGCGGGTGCCGCCGTGCAGGGCGATGCCGTTGAGTATCGCGCCCATGGCGTGCTCGCGGATGCCGAAGTGCAGCGTGCGGCCGTAGCGGTTACCGGGGAACTCCTTGGTCTGGTATTCCTCCGGGATGAAGGACGGCTCGCCCTTCATCGTGGTGTTGTTCGACTCTGCCAGGTCGGCCGAGCCGCCCCACAGCTCGGGCAGCACCGGCGCCAGCGCGCTGAGCACCTCGCCGGACGCCTTGCGGGTGGCGATCGACGCGCCCGTCTCGAACAACGGCAGCGCGGTGGCCCAGCCCGCCGGCAGCTCGCGCCGGGAGATGCGGTCGAGCTCGGCGGCCCGCTCGGGGCTGGCCTGCCGCCACTCGGCGTAGGTCTTCTCCCACTCGGCGTGGTCGGCACGGCCGCGCTGGGCGATGCCGCGGGCGTGCTCCAGCACCGCGGCCGGCACGTCGAACGTCTTGGCCGGGTCCATCCCCAGCACTTCCTTGGTGGCGGCGACCTCGGCATCGCCCAGCGCGCTGCCGTGGATCTTGCCGGTGTTCTGCTTGTTGGGGGCGGGCCAGCCGATGATCGTGCGCAGCCGGATGAACGACGGGCGGCCGGTCTCGGCCTTGGCCTCCTGCAACGCGTCGTAGAGGGCCTGGACGTCCTCGACGTATTCGCCGGTGGCCGTCCAGTCGACGCTCTGCGTGTGCCAGCCGTACGCCTCGTAGCGGGCGACCACGTCCTCCGACTTGGCGATCAGCGTGTCGTCCTCGATGGAGATGTGGTTGTCGTCGTAGATGACGACGAGGTTGCCCAGCTTCTGGTGGCCGGCGAGCGCACTGGCCTCGTGGCTGATGCCCTCCTCGATGTCGCCGTCGCTGACGACGCACCAGATGTGGTGGTCGAACGGCGAGGAGCCCGGCTCGGCGTCGGGGTCGAACAGGCCGCGCTCGCGGCGGGCCGCCATCGCCATGCCGACCGCGTTGCCCAGCCCCTGGCCCAGCGGGCCCGTCGTGGTCTCGACACCCGCCGTGTGACCGTGCTCGGGGTGACCCGGCGTGAGGCTGTCCCACTGGCGCAGCCGGCGCAGGTCGTCCAGGGTCAGCGCGTAGCCGGACAGATAGAGCTGGATGTAGAGCGTCAGGCTGCTGTGGCCGCACGACAGCACGAACCGGTCGCGCCCGAGCCAGCCCGGGTCGGTCGGGTCATGGCGCAGCACGCGCTGGAAAAGCAGGTATGCGGCGGGGGCCAGGCTCATGGCGGTGCCGGGGTGACCCGAGCCCGCCTTCTCCACTGCGTCCATCGCCAGGGCTCGAACGACGTCGACCGCCTTGCTGTCCAGGTCGGTCCATTCAAGGGCTGGCACGAGTTCGGTGCTCAAGTGCTCGATCTCCGGAATCTAGTTGTCATTGGCAGTGCCGGTGGGTCGCCGGTTGGTCGCCCGATTGGCTGGTCCCGCCTGCGGTGGGCCACCTGCGTCGGCCGGCCGCCGGCCGCCGGTCGCGTGATGGCCCGCACCTACACGGGACCCTAACCGAGTGGGACCGGCGATCGATTCCCATTCCACCCGCGCGTGTCCATGTACGGCGCAAGCCCCCCATTGGCCGGACCGGCCGACCCTGCGACTACAGTTTGTTTGTTCGCAGGGGCGTCACGGCGCCCGCTCATGGATCCGCTCTTATCAGAGGTTACGCGTTGACTCAGCACAGGCTGGAAGCGCCTTGACGGTGCTGGCCAACAGGCAGCCGACGGCCTCGTCACCCCAGGTGAAGGCGCCGCGCTCGATCGGCATGACCATCAGGGCCTACATCGCGCTCACCAAGCCGCGGATCATCGAGCTGCTGCTGATCACGACGTTGCCGGTGATGTTCCTCGCCGCGGGCGGCCTGCCGCCGCTGTGGACCTCGATCTCGGTCATGGTGTTCGGCACCCTGTCGGCGGGCAGCGCCAACGCGCTCAACTGCTACGTGGATCGCGACATCGACCAGAAGATGCGCCGCACCCGCCGCCGGCCGCTGGCCAGGCACCAGGTCTCGCCGCGGGGCGCGCTGGTCTTCGGCGTCGTGCTGGGCGCGCTGTCCACGGCGGGCCTGTGGCTGACCACCAACTGGCTGGCGGCGCTGCTGTCGCTCGGCGCGATCCTGTTCTACGTGCTGGTCTACTCGATGCTCCTCAAGCGGCGCACGGCCCAGAACATCGTCTGGGGCGGCATCGCGGGCTGCATGCCGGTGATGATCGGCTGGGCCGGCATCACCGAGCGTCTCGACTGGGCGCCGCTGGTGCTGTTCGGGGTGGTGTTCTTCTGGACCCCGCCGCACACCTGGACGCTGGCCATGCGCTACAAGGAGGACTACGCGGCGGCCAAGGTGCCGATGCTGCCGGTGGTGGCCACCGAGCGCCGGGTGGTCCTGGAGTCGATCGCCTACACCTGGGCCACCGTGCTGTGCTCGCTGGCGCTGTGGCCGGTGGCCGGCACCACGCTGTTCTACCCGATCGTGGCCGCCGTGCTGGGCGCCATGTGCCTGTGGGAGGTGCACCGCCTGCTGGCCCGGCTCAACGCCGGCAAGAGCGGCGTCGACCTGCGGCCCATGCGGTTCTTCCACTGGTCCAACGCCTACCTCGCGCTGCTCTTCCTCGCGGTGGCGATCGACCCGCTGCTGTCCTGAGCGCCCCGCCCTGCCCGCGAACGCCGTGTCGAGACGGTGACGAGTGGCTATCCGCGACGGCCAGCGCCGACCCCGGCACCCTGATCCGTTAAAGTCACCCTATGGCGACCCGTGATCCACGCTGGGTGTTGAAGGACCGCCCGTCGTTCGCGTTGATCATCGGGCTGGTCCTCACCGGCCTGTGCGCTCTGGTCTCGTTCTCCTTCGACGTGATCAACGGCGCGCCGGTGCAGTTCTTCATCGCCCTGGCCCTCGCCCTGGCCCCGGTGCCGCTGCTGCTGGCAGCGGTGCTCGCGCTCGACCGCATGGAGCCGGAGCCGCGCAGCAACCTGATCTTCGCCTTCGCCTGGGGCGCGGGCATCGCCGTGCTGGTCGCCGGCGTGATCAACTCGCTCAACCTGCACTACATCATCGACACCGCCAAGCTGTCGGAGGCCAGCGCGCGCAACATCGCGGCCACCTTCGGCGCGCCGGTCGTCGAGGAGACGATGAAGGGCCTGGTGCTGCTTGGCCTGCTGAAGTTCCGCCGGGCCGAG
This sequence comes from Nonomuraea antimicrobica, assembly GCF_039536965.1. Taxonomy (NCBI): domain Bacteria; kingdom Bacillati; phylum Actinomycetota; class Actinomycetes; order Streptosporangiales; family Streptosporangiaceae; genus Nonomuraea; species Nonomuraea antimicrobica. The sequence continues at coordinate 42,906 of NZ_BAAAZP010000017.1, forward strand.
CTGGACGGGCCGACCGACGGCGTCATCTACGCGAGCATGGTCGGCCTCGGCTTCGCCATGAGCGAGAACGTCAGCTACTACCTCGGCGCGCTGTCCACCTCGGGCGTCAAGGGCCTGGCGGTCACCGTGGTGCTGCGCGGGGTGCTGTCGCCGCTGGCGCATCCGCTGTTCAGCTCCATGATCGGGGTCGCCGTGGCCTACGCCGCCCAGCGGCGCGGGCCCGAGCGGGTGACGTACGTGCTGGTGGGCTGGTCGGCGGCGATGATCCTGCACGGGCTGTGGAACGGTCTTGCCTCCTACGGCGGGTTCCCCGGGCTGGTGGTGGCCTATCTGGCGCTGCTGGTCGTGCTGGTGGTGCTCATCGGCGTGGTGTTCCGCGACCGGCGGCGCATCGTGGCGCTCATCCAGCGCTACCTGCCGCCGTACGAGCCGACCAAGCTGGTCAACGAGGCCGACATCTACATGCTCTCGACGTTCTCCCGGCGCCGCCAGGCCCGGCAGTGGGCCCGCGCCCACGGCGGCAGGCGCGGGCGGCGCGCGATGCGCGACTACCAGCTCGCCGCGACCGAGCTGGGGCTGCTGCACGAGCGGGCGGCCCGCCACATGGTCGACGAGCACACCTTCCACGAGGAGCAGCGGGCGCTGCTGGAGTGCATGAGCACCGCCCGCGCGGACCTTCCGGTGGCGTTGACGCACGCCAGGTCGGTGGCCAGGGGCTCGCCGCCGCCCGGCTACGCGCCCGGCGCGCCGAGCTGACCGGCGGGCGGTCACGCAGGGGGTTGTTCGAGTACGCGGGTGAGCGAGACCTCGCGCGGGCCGGGGTAGACGGGCTCGGAGTGCAGGAGCTTGGCGTCGGCGAACGCCTTGGCGGTGGCCAGCAGCTCGCGGGCGGCGTAGGCGTACGTGGTCGAGGCCCATCGCCTGGAGGAGTCGTCACCCACCCCGAACGTCTCCAGCCCGGCCGTCCTGCAGAGCGTGACCGCCCTGGGGATGTGGAACTCCTGGGTCACCACCGTCACCCGCTCGGCCCCGAACACCGTACGCGCCCGCACGCACGAGTCCCACGTGTCGAAACCGGCGTAGTCGAGCACCATCGCGGCGTCCGGCACACCCTTGGCACGCAGGTAGTCGCGCATGGTGGTGGGCTCGTCGTACTCCTCGCGGCTGTTGTCGCCCGACAGCAGCAGCGCCCGCACCTTGCCAGCCCGGTAGAGGTCGGTGGCGATGTCGAGCCTGCGGGCCAGCATGGGGGTGGGCCGCGTGCCGTACACGCCCGCGCCGAGCACCAGCGCGGCCTGCGTCTCGGGCACCCGGCCCAGCCAGCCCGCGCCCTCGGCCATCGCCCGGTGGCCCGTACTGCTCAGCCAGGCCCACGTCATCGGTGCCAGGGCCAGCACGCTGACCAGCACCAGCCCTTGGTACGCCCGGCGCAGCCCCTTCCGATCGGGGCGGACTTTTCCCAGCAAATCGCACCCCTTCGGGGCCGGGGGAGTGGCGGACCCAACACCACATACCCTGGCATATCCCGTCAGACGGCGGCGGCTGCTTCGGTGGGGGAGTGGCTCACGGGGGAGTCCGTCCTGTCCCTGGTGCGCAGCGAGGTGACGACCCTGAGCGCGGCGATCCAGACCACGGTGGAGCCCAGCACGTGCAGCAGGACCAGCGCGGCCGGCACGGCCAGGAAGTACTGCGTGTAGCCGATCACGCCCTGCAGCAGCTCCACCCCGAACAGCCCCATCGCCGCCCGCCTGGCGGGCCGGGGCGCGTTGGTCACGTGCAGGGCGAACAGCAGCGCGAACGTCAGCCCCACCACCACGTACGCCATGTCGGCGTGCAGCCGCGCCACGGCCTCGATGTCGAGGTCGAAGCGGGAGGCCATCGCGTCGCCCGAGTGCGGACCCGTGCCGCTCACCACGACCCCGATCACCAGCAGCGCGAACACCGCCGCCAGCAGCCCGTGCCCGAGCCTGCGGATGTCGCCGTGGGCCACCCGCAGCACGGGCCCGTCGCCCTCGCCCGCGCGCGCGTAGAGCAGCCAGCAGGCCGCGATCAGGCCGCTGGAGATCAGATAGTGCGTGCCCACCGTGAACGGGTTGAGCATCGTGTTGACCACCAGCCCGCCCCACAGGGCCTGGGCGACGATCCCCACCGGCTGCAGCCAGGCCAGGCGCACCAGCGAGGTGCGGCGCGGGGCCAGGCGCAGCGCGGCCAGCACGCACGCGACCCCGACGGCCAGCACCAGGAACGTCAGCAGCCGGTTGCCGAACTCGACGGCCATGTTCAGCGGCGAGACCTCGGGGTGGGCGACCGGGATGAAGCTGTCGGGCGTGCACCGGGGCCAGGTCGGGCAGCCCAGGCCCGAGGCGGTGACGCGCACGCCCGCCCCGGTCACCGTGATGCCCGCGTTGACCACCACGGACGCCATCGCCCAGCCGCGCATCGACCGGGTCGTGGGCGTCCAGAAGGACGCCAGGAAACGCGCGAGGAGCTTGGGAGCGTCCGTGGATGGCTTCACGTCATCGATGGTAGGGGCCCGACCACTCGGTCCCGCCATCGGGAACACTCCATTCACCAGTTGGTCGGCCATCGGGAACACCCCACCCACCAGTTGGTCGGCCATCGGGAACACCCCGCCCGTCGGTTGGTCCGCCACCGGGGAACACCCCGCCCGGCACTCGGTCCCGCCGGTGGGAACGCCGAACCTGTCGGCCGCCCCTCACGCCGGGCCTTCCGCCCGGCTCGTCCTTCCCCCTCAAGGGACCTCGCCGAAGTGCGGTGGGTGCGTATGCCGGGCAGAAGGGGGGAAATCGGGCTTCTCAAGCGAAGAAGTATGTGACATGTTACTGGCGGGAGGTGGGGATGTCCGACGTGATCGTCGTCGGCGCCGGAGTGGTGGGTGCGGCCTGCGCGTACTACGCCGCGCGCGCCGGTCTCGACGTGACCGTGGTCGACCGGGGACCCGTGGCCGGGGGCACGACGGGATCGGGTGAGGGCAACGTGCTGGTGTCCGACAAGGAGCCGGGGCCCGAGCTGGAGCTGGCCCTGCTGTCCAACCGGCTGTGGCGTGAGCTGGCCGCGATCGGCGGTTTCGAGTACGAGCCCAAGGGCGGGCTCGTCGTCGCCGAGACCGAGGAGGTCCGGCGCAAGCTCACCGGCCTGGCCGCCGCGCAGGGCGTGGAGCACACGCCCGTATCCGGCGAGAGGCTGCGCGACTACGAGCCGCACCTGGCCGAGGGACTCGCGGGTGGCGTGTACTACCCGCAGGACGCCCAGGTCCAGCCCATGCTGGCCGCCGCCACCCTGCTCAGGCACGGCGCCGAGAGCTTCGGCCACGGCACACTGCGGCTGCGCCTCGGGGTCACGGTGACCGGGTTCATCCGCTCAGGCGGGCGGGTGACCGGCGTCCGCACCTCGCACGGCGACGTGCTCGGCGACGCGGTCGTCAACGCGGCGGGCACCTGGGGCGGCGAGGTGGCCGCGCTGGCGGGCGTCGGGCTCCCGGTCCTGCCCAGGCGCGGGTTCATCCTCGTCACCGAGCCGCTGAACGGGCCCTCGAACGGATCGCCGCGTGAGCCGCTGATCCGGCACAAGGTCTACACCGCCGCCTACGTGACGAACGTGGCCAGCGACTCCGCCGCGCTGGAGACCTCGGCCGTGGTGGAGAGCACGCCCTCGGGGACCGTGCTCATCGGGGCGAGCAGGGAACGGGTCGGGTTCGACCGGACGACGTCCGTGCCGGTACTGGCGAGGCTGGCCGGGCAGGCGGTCGCGCTCTTCCCCGCGTTGCGCGAGGTGCGGGCGATCAGGTCGTACTGCGGCTTCCGGCCGTACTGTCCCGACCACCTGCCCGTCATCGGCGCCGACCCGCGCGTGGACGGGCTGTATCACGCGTGCGGGCACGAGGGGGCCGGCATCGGGCTCGCCCCGGCGACCGGGCACCTGCTCGCCCAGCTCCTCACCGGCGAACGCCCCGACATGGACCTGCGTCCTTTCCGCCCCGACCGCTTCCCCGAGGAGGCCGCTATCGGGACGGGACGACCCGGGCGGCTCACAGGCCCGGTGTCTCCGGCAGATCCGGTGAAGGAGGACCTGTGACGTTCCACATCACCGTGGACGGCCGGCCGGTGCCGGTCGTACCCGGGCAGACGATCGGCGCGGCGCTGCACGCGGCCGGGGTGCGCTCGTGGCGCACCACCCGCTTCGGCGGACGGCCGCGCGGGCTGTTCTGCGGCATCGGGGTCTGCTTCGACTGCCTGATCTCGGTGAACGGGCGCCCGCCCGAGCGCGCCTGCCTGCTGGAGGCCGAGCCGGGGGACGAGGTGACGACGGCGTGACGTCCGAGGGACAGACGTACGACCTCGTGGTGGTGGGCGGCGGGCCCGCCGGGGTCGCGGGCGCTCTGACGGCGGCGCTGGCCGGGTTGCGCGTGGCGCTGGTGGACTCCGGGACACGGCCGGGCGGTCAGTACTTCCGGCACACCGCCGAGCCGGAGGCGGCCCCGGGGTTGGACCGGTTCCTGCGGCAGGCCCGCGCCCTCGCCGAGCGCGCCGACGTGCTGCTCCGGCACCAGGTGTGGCACGTGTCCCGCGAGCCGGACGGCGACCTCCTCGTGCACTGCTCGACCCGGGGAGAGGAGGGGGAACGGGCGCAGCCGCTGCGGGCCCGGCGGCTGCTGATCGCCACCGGCGCGTACGACCGGTCGCTGCCGTTCCCCGGCTGGGACCTGCCGGGCGTGCTCACCGCCGGGGGTGCGCAGGCGCTGCTCAAGGGCGGTGGCGTGGTGGCGGGCAGGCGGATCGTCGTCTCCGGCACCGGGCCGTTCCTGCTGCCCGTCGCCGCGGGGCTGGCCGGGGCCGGGGCGCGGGTGCTCGGCGTGTACGAGGCCAACGGCGGCCTCGGCCTGGCCCGGCATCCGCTGATGGCCCTGGGCAAGGCGGGGGAGGCGGCGGGGTACGCGGCGGCCCTGGCCCGGCAGCGGGTGCCGTACCGGACGCGTCAGGCGGTGGTGGCCGCCCACGGGGAGCGTGAGGTGGCGGCCGTCACGGTGGCCCGCCTCGACGCGGACTGGAACGTTCTGACCACCCGGATCGTCGAGTGCGACACCGTGGCCGTGGGCTACGGGTTCGTGCCGCAGATCGAGCTGGGCACGCAGCTCGGCTGCGCGACCCGGCACGACGCGGACGGCAGCCCGGTGCTGGCCGTGGACGCCGCCCAGCGTACGAGCGTGCCAGGGGTGTGGGCCGCCGGAGAGCCGGTCGGCGTGGGCGGCAGGCTGCTGGCCGAGCTGGAGGGCCGCATCGCGGGCCGGGCCGTCGTGGCCGACACCCGGACGGTCACCGGCGCGGCTACCAGCGCAGTCACGGGCGCGGTTACGGGCGCGGTTACGGGCGCAGTCACGGGCGCAGTCACGGGTGCGGGCGTGGTGCCGAGGGTGTTCGTGCGGCGGCGGCAGCGGTGGCGGGCGTTCGGCGAGGCGTTGCACCACGCGTACCCCGTCAAGGATGGCTGGCAGGGCTGGCTGCGCGACGACACGCTCGTGTGCCGCTGCGAGGAGGTGCCGCTGGAGCGCGTACGCCGGGCGCAGGAGCTCGGCGCGACCGACGCGCGCTCCGTCAAGCTCCTGGCCAGGCCCGGCATGGGCTGGTGCCAGGGCCGGGTCTGTGGCTACGCCGTCGCCTGCCTGGCGGGCGAGCCGCCGCAGCCGCCCCGCCGCCCCATCGCCCAGCCCGTCACGCTGGGCGCCCTCGCCTCGCTCGACGTCCCGTCCGGATCCGACAGCCGCGACAGTCCCGGCGGCCCCGACAGTCCCGACGACCATCCCGCTCAATGACCCCCGCTTGGAGGACTTCCCGATGGACAACCGCAGCAAGCCCTGGCACGGCGTCATGGTGGCCACGGCCCTGCCCCTGCGCGAGGACCTGTCGGTCGACCACGACGGCTACGCGAGGCACTGCCGGTGGCTGGTGGACCACGGCTGCGACGGCGTCGTACCGAACGGGTCGCTCGGCGAGTACCAGACGCTCACCCCGCAGGAGCGGGCGAAGGTGATCGAGACCGCGGTCGAGGCCGTCGGCGGCGACCGCGTGATGGCCGGGGCGGGCGCGTACGGCGCGGCCGAGTCGCGCCGCTGGGCCGAGCAGGCGGCCGAGGCGGGCTGCGGCTCGGTGCTGCTGCTGCCGCCCAACGCCTACCGGGCCGACGAGCGGGCCGTCGTCGCGCACTACCGCGAGGTCGCCAAGGCCGGCCTGCCGATCGTGGCCTACAACAACCCGTACGACACCAAGGTCGACCTGACCCCCGCGCTGCTGGCCAGGCTGTACGAGGACGGGCTGATCGTGGCGGTCAAGGAGTTCACCGGCGACGTGCGGCGGGCGTACGAGCTGGCCGAGCTGGCCCCCGGGCTCGACCTGCTGATCGGCTCCGACGACGTGCTGCTGGAGCTGGCCGTCGCCGGGGCGGCCGGGTGGATCGCCGGATACCCCAACGCGCTGCCGGAGTCCTGCTCGGCGCTCTACCGGGCCGCCGTCGCCGGTGACCTGGAGACCGCGCTGCCCCTCTACCGCACCCTGCACCCGCTGCTGCGCTGGGACTCCAAGGTCGAGTTCGTGCAGGCCATCAAGCTGTCCATGGACATCGTCGGCCGCCACGGCGGCCCCTGCAGGCAGCCCAGGCAGCCGCTGACGGACGAGCAGGCTGCGATCGTCCGGGCGGCGACCGAGAAGGCACTGGCGGAAGGGCTGCGATGAGGACGAAACGCGTCTTCCACGCCGTCGACTCGCACACCGAGGGCATGCCCACCCGGGTCGTCACCGGCGGCATCGGCGTGATCCCCGGAGACAGCATGGCCGAGCGGCGCGTCTACTTCCGCGACCACCTCGACCACATCCGTACGCTGCTGATGACCGAGCCGCGCGGCCACTCCGCCATGAGCGGCGCCATCCTGCAGCCGCCCACCAGGCCGGACGCGGACTTCGGCGTGCTGTTCATCGAGGTGTCCGGGCTGTTGCCGATGTGCGGGCACGGCACCATCGGCGTGGCCACCGTGCTGGTGGAGACCGGCATGGTGGAGGTGAGCGAGCCGGTCACGACCGTACGCCTGGAGGTCCCGGCCGGGCTCGTCGAGGTGGACGTGGCCGTCGAGGACGGCGCGGCCACGTCGGTGACCCTGCGCAACGTGCCCTCCTACTGCGACCGGCTGGACGCCAAGGTGAGCGTGCCCGGGTTCGGGGAGATCGCGTACGACCTGGCGTACGGCGGCAACTTCTACGCCATCGTCAACCTCGCCCACTACGGGCTGCCGTTCGACCGGGCGGCCAAGAACGAGATCATCGCGGCCGGTCTGGCCACCATGGAGGCGATCAACGCCGCCGACGAGCCCGCGCACCGCGAGGACGAGCGCATCCGCGGCTGCCACCACGTCTACTTCGCCGCCCCCGGCTCCGACGCCCGTCACTCGCGGCACGCCATGGCCATCCACCCGGGCTGGTTCGACCGCTCGCCCTGCGGCACCGGCACCAGCGCCCGCATGGCCCAGCTCCACGCGCGGGGCGAGCTGGCGATCGGGGCGGAGTTCGTCAACGAGTCGTTCATCGGCACCCGGTTCGTCGGACGGCTGCTGGAGGAGACCACCGTGGGCGGGCGTCCCGCGGTGCTGCCGTCGATCACCGGCCGGGCCTGGATCACCGGCACGGCCCAGTACTTCCTCGACCCGCGCGACCCGTTCCCCGCCGGGTTCGAGTTGTGAGGAGGACCGGATGATCACGACCGTCGACTACCACACGGGCGGCGAGCCGTTCCGCATCGTGACCGGCGGGGTGCCCGAGATCGGCGGCTCCGACGTGCTCGCCCGCCGCGCCACCGCGATGGCCGAGTTCGACGACGTGCGGCGGCTGCTGTGCCACGAGCCGCGCGGGCACGCCGACATGTACGGCTGCTTCCTGGTGCCGCCGGACGACCCCGGCGCCCATCTGGGCGCGCTGTTCTGGCACAAGGACGGCTTCTCGACCGCCTGCGGGCACGGCACGATCGCGCTGGGCGCGTACGCCGTCCACGAGGGCCTGGTCGAGGCCGCCCCCGACGGCGTCACCGACGTGGTGGTCGACGTGCCCTCCGGGCGCGTCACGGCCCGGGTACGCACCCGCGCTGGCCGGGTCGAGTCGGTCACCTTCGTCAACGTCCCCTCGTACGTCACCGCCCGCGCCGTGCCGGTCGCCGGCGTCGAGGTGGACGTCGCCTACGGCGGCGCCGTCTACGCCTGCCTGCCCGCCTCCGCCGTCGGCCTGTCGGTCGAGCCCCGGCACCTGGGCGCCCTCATCGAGCACGCCCGCCGGATCAAGGCCGGGCTGGTCGGCCACCCCGCCGCCCGGCACCCGGCGGACGAACGGCTGTCCGGCGTGTACGGCGTGATCTTCCACGAGGACCTGCCCGGGGACGGCGACGGCGGCGTCAGGCGGCAGCGCAACGTCACCGTCTTCGCCGACGGAGAGGTGGACCGCTCGCCCTGCGGCTCGGGGACGGCCGCCAGGATGGCCCTGCTGCACGACGAGGACAAGACCGCCGAACTCGTCCACGAGAGCGTCGTCGGCAGCGTCTTCACCGCCCGCGTGCGCGAGGCGGGGCCGCGGGGCGTGGTCGTGGAGGTCGACGGCACGGCGTACCGGACCGGGCGGCACGCCTTCGAGCTCGACCCGGCCGATCCCTTCCCGACCGGGTTCACGCTGCGATGAGCGGGCTGCCGTACCTCGACGCCGCCACCGTGGAGCGGCTGGTACCGATGGGCCGGGCCGTGGCCGTCCTGGAGGACGCGCTGCGGGCCGGGCTCGACCCCGAGGCCACGCCGCGGCGGTCGGCGATCGACGTCCCGGCCGGGCAGCTCCTGCTCATGCCCGCCGTGGGGAGGAGCTACGTGGGGGTCAAGGCGGTCAGTGTCGCGCCCGCCAACCCCGGGCGGGGGCTGGCTCGCATCCAGGGGACGTACCTGCTGTTCGACGGCGACACCCTGGCCCCGCTGGCCGCCGTGGACGGGACCGCGCTCACCTCGCTGCGCACGCCCGCCGTCTCCGCGCTCGCCGTCCGGCACCTGGCCGAGGCGGGGGCGCGGCGGCTGGTGGTGTTCGGGAGCGGGCCGCAGGCGTACGGGCACGTGCTGGCGCTGCGGGAGGTGCGGCCGGTCGAGGAGGTCACCGTGGTCGGGCGCGACGCGGGCCGGGCCGAGGCGCTCGCCACCCGCTGCCGCGCCCTCGGCCTGACCGCCCGAGCCCTGACGACGCCCCCAGCCAGGACGCCCCCGGCCACGACGCCCCCGGCCACGGTGGCGCAGGCGGTGGCGCAGGCGGTGGCGGGGGCCGATCTCGTCGTGTGCTGTACCACGGCCAGAGAGCCGCTGTTCCCCGGTAAGCTCGCCCGCGACGGCGCCACCGTCGTCGCGGTCGGCTCCCACGAGCCCGAAGCCCGCGAGCTCGACGGCGACCTCGTCGCACGCGCCACCGTGGTCGTCGAGGCCCGCGCCGCCGCCCTGGCGGAGGCCGGTGATCTCGTCGTGCCGATCCGCCGGGGTACGATCACTTCCCGCCATCTCGCCGGTAACCTCGCCGACCTGATCGCCGGAAGGGTGGTCGTGGGCCCGGGGCCGCGTGTGTTCAAGAGCACGGGTATGGCATGGGAGGACCTCGTGGTCGCGTCCGCCGCCTATGAGGGCTGGGCTCGCCAGAGGGCGCGCGACGTCGGGCGCTGACAGCGAAGGGGATGGGGAAGGGATGGGCGGGATGGCTGCCGAGGACCGGCTCGACCTGCCGATGGTGGGGGAGCGCCGGAGCCTGCGCGAGCAGGTCGCGCACGCGTTGCGGGCCGCGCTGATCACCGGTGAGATGCGGCCGGGGGTGGTCTACTCGGCCCCGGTGCTGGCCGCCCAGTTCGGCGTCTCGGCCACGCCCGTCCGCGAGGCCATGCTCGACCTGGCCAAGGAGGGCCTGGTCGAGGCGGTGCGCAACAAGGGCTTCCGGGTCACCGAGCTGTCCGACCGCGACCTCGACGAGCTGACCGAGATCCGCGCGCTCATCGAGGTGCCCACGGTGGCCAGGCTGGCCGACAGCTCGCGGGCGGAGGAGTTCGAACGCCTCAGGCCACTCGCCGAGGAGATCGTCTCGGCCGGTGAGCGCGGCGACCTGCTCGCGTACGTGGACGCCGATCTGCGTTTCCACGTCGAGCTGCTGACCCTGGGCGGCAACGCCCATCTCGTCTCGGTGGTGCGCGACCTGCGCAACAGGGCCAGGCTCTACGGCCTGTCCCAGCTCTCCGCCCGCGGCGGGCTGGGCGAGTCGGCCAGGGAGCACCTCCACCTGCTCGACGCGCTCAAGACCGGCGACGGCGAGGCCGTCGCCCGCCTCATGTCCGACCACATCGGCCACGTCCGCGGCATCTGGGCCGAACACCGACCCTGACCCGGCCCCGGACTCGACCGGGGCCTCAGACCTCGGCCCCAGACCCCGGACCCGGCCCCGGGCCGGACGCTGAGCCGCCCTTCGGCCCGGACACCTGGGCCGAGTCGCGGACGTCCGAACACCGGGCACTAAGTTCTGACATTCGGGGATCAGAGACCCGCCGTTGGCGGTAATCTCAATGTGGGCCGGTCGAGTGGCGAGCGCCGGTGGTGCCGCCCTCCCGATCCACATCTGATCCACACCCCGGTCCACGACGGACCGGCCACCCCCGCGTGCCGGTGGTGGCACATGCCTGGTCAAGCGGACACCCGCACTCCGCTGACCTCCCCGGGCTCGGCACACCCCGCCCAACAGCCGAGCCCTCCGCCGCGCGCCCGAGATCCCATCCCGCGGGCGCGCGGCGGGCCTCCCTGATCTCACCCGCCGCACGGGCCACTCAGGTCAGGGCCCTGCCGGTACGCGTCGAGCCCAGGCTGGCGGCCACGATGCACACGATCGCCGCCCACTGCTGCACGTGCAGGAACTCGCTCAGCAGCAGCACCCCGACCAGCGCCGCCACGGCCGGCTCCATGCTCATCAGGATCCCGAACACGTGCTTGGGCATCCGCCGCAGCGCCTGCAGCTCCAGCGAGTACGGGATCACCGACGACAACAGCCCCACGCCCAGCCCGATCAGCAGCAGCTCCGGCTGCAGCAGGTCGGCCCCGCCGGTGGTGACCCCGATCGGGGCGATCACCACGCCCGAGACGATCATCGCGAACGACAGCCCGGTCGTGCCGGGAAAGCGCCGCCCGGCCGCCGCCGACAGCAGGATGTAGCCGGCCCAGCAGGCCCCGGCCACGACCGCGAACCCGATGCCCACCCAGCTCGCCGCGGCCGACTCGCCCCAGGGCGCCAGCAGCGCCACGCCCGCCGCCGCCAGGCAGACCCACAGCAGGTCGATCCGGCGCCGCGAGGCCGCCACCGCCACGCCCAGCGGCCCCAGGAACTCGATCGCCACCGCGATGCCCATCGGCAGGCGTGCCAGGGCCTCGTAGAACGACAGGTTCATCAGGGCCAGCGTCAGGCCGAAGCCGACGCCCACCGCCCAGTCGCGCCAGGACAGCCCTCTCAGCCTCGGCCGGACGAACGCCCCCATGATCAGCGCCCCGGCCGCGATGCGCAGGAACACCACCGCGCTCGGCGGCAGCGCCGTGAACAACTCCTTCGCGAACCCGGCGCCGAGCTGCACCGAGAAGATGGCCAGCAGCACGAGCCCCGGAGGCGGCATCGAGTCGGCCGCCGTACGCAGCAGGTTTCCCGGCTTGGGCAGGCCCGGTCCGCGGTCGAGCGGATCGTCGAGGGCGAAGGCGGTCAACAGGACTCCTCATCAGGGCAAACAGGCAACCGTCCGAGCGTACTCAGGCGGGGCGACATTTCCCCCTCAGGGTGGTACTACTGCCGACTGGCTCAATTATTCGGACAAACCCACCATGGAAGCATGAAAGCCAGCGCGCTCCCCGTGAGCCCCGTCCGGCCCCCGCAGGCACTGTCCGTGTCCTCGTTCGTCAGCAGCTTCGACCGTTTCGCGGTGAGCCCCATGCTCGTGCTCATCGCCGCCGACCTGGGCGTCTCGCTGTCGGCCGCGGTCGCCGCCGCCAGCGGCTACTACCTGGCGTACGGGCTCACCCAGCCGCTGTGGGGCCTGCTGTCCGACCGGTTCGGGCGGGTGCGGGTGATGCGGTGGGCGCTGTTCGGCGCGGCGGTGGCGGGCGCGGCCTCGGCGCTCATGCCCGTGCTGGGGGCGCTGGTGGTGGCCAGGGTCGTCACGGGCGCGTGCTTCGGCGCGGTGATCCCCACGGGGCTGACGTACGTGGGCGACACCGTCCACCAGTCCGTACGCCAGCGCGCCCTCACCGACCTCATGGCCGCCGCCGCGCTCGGCACGGCCCTGGCCACGGGGCTGGGCGGGGTCGTCGCGGGCCTGGTGGACTGGCGGGTGGCCTTCACCGTGCCCGCCGCCTGCGCCCTGGCCTGCGCGCTGGCGCTGCGCTCGCTGCCCGAGCCGCCCCGGCAGGAGGAGCGGGCCGGGCAGGGCGTGGGCCGGTACCTGCGCGTGGTGCTCGGGCACCGGTGGGCGCTGTTGGTGTTCGGGCTGTCCTTCACCGAGGGGGCGATCATGCTCGGGACCATGCCGTTCCTGGCCACCGCCCTCCAGTACGCCGGGCTGGCCGCCGCCGTGGCGGGCCTGGCCATCACCGCGTACGGGCTGGGGCTGTGGGCGTTCTCCCGGCTCGTCAAGCGCCTGTCGGGCAGGTGGCCCGCACCCGTGCTCATGGTCGTCGGCGGGACGCAGCTCTGCCTGGGCTTCGCCATCGTGACCGTGCACGTGAGCGTGCCCGCCGTGGCCGTCACGGCGCTGCTGCTGGGCGGCGGATGGTCGTTCCTGCACTCCTCGTTGCAGACCTGGGCGACCTCCGTGGTGCCCGAGGCCAGGGGGACGACGATCGCGTTCTTCGCCTGCGCGCTGTTCGTGGGCAGCGCGGTCTCGTCGTGGGCGGCGGGACCGCTGGCCGAGGACGGACGGTATGGTCTGCTCTTCGGCCTCGCGGCGGCCGCCGCGATCCCCCTGACGGCGGTGGCCGCGCTCAGCCGCCGCCGCTACGGCGCCCGGCACCCCGCGGGACCGTCACTCCCAGCGGAACGTACGCGACACCAGGCCCAGTGACAGCACCGCCCACGCGGCCAGCACCGCCAGCGGGACCAGGGGGAGCGCCGCCCCCTGGGAGAGGACCGCGCGCAGGCCGGTCGTCAGGGCCGAGATGGGCAGTGCCTCCAGGACCGGGCGGGCCCCCTCGGGGAACTTCGTCAGCGGGAAGACCACCCCGCCCGCCCCCAGCAGCACCAGGTAGACCAGGTTCGCCGCCGCCAGCGTGGCCTCCGCGCGCAGCGTGCCGGCCATCAGCAGCCCCAGACCGCTGAAGGCCGCCGTGCCCACCACGACCAGCAGCGCCGCGCTCAGGAACGACCCCTGCGGCCGCCACCCCAGCGCCAGCCCGACGGCCACGATCACCACGGCCTGGATGAGCTCCACGCCCACGACCGCCGCCGTCTTGGCGAGCATGAGCCCGCTCCTGGACAGCGGGGTCGCGCCCAGCCGCTTGAGCACGCCGTAGCGGCGCTCGAAGCCGGTCGCGATGGCCTGCCCGGTGAACGCCGTGGACATGACCGCCAGCGCCAGCACGCCCGGGGCCAGGAAGTCGACCCGCCGCCCGCCGCCGACGTCGATCAGCGGCGCCAGCGAGAACCCGGCCAGCAGCAGCACCGGGATGATCAGCGTCAGCAGGAGCTGCTCGCCGTTGCGCAGCATCGCCCGCAGCTCCGCGCCCGCCTGCGCTAGCACCATGCGCGGGAACGGCGCCGCGCCGGGCGCGGGGGTGAGGTCGAGCGCGGTCATCGAGGCGCCCTCCTGGTCGGCGCGCGGAACGGGCCGGGCGTGGTCATCGCAGCTCCCTGCCGGTCAGTTCGAGGAAGACGTCTTCGAGGGTGCGGCGTTCGATGCGCAGGTCGTCGGCCGTGACGCCCTCGGCCGCGCACCAGGCCGTCACCGTGGCCAGCAGCTCGGGGCCCACCTGGCCCTCGATGATGTAGTGGCCGGCGGGCGACTCCTTGGCCGCGCTGCCCGCCGGGAGCGCGTTGAGCAGCTCTTCCAGCGCCAGCCCCGGCCGGGCCCTGAACCTGAGCTGACGTTCGGCGCCGGTCAGCGAGGCGGGGGTGCCCTCGGCCACCACGCGCCCGCGGTCGATGATGACCACGTGGTCGGCCAGCCGCTCGGCCTCGTCCATGTGGTGAGTGGTCAGCACCACCGACACGCCCGCCCCGCGCAGCTCGCCCACCAGCTCCCAGCACGCGTGCCTGGCCTGCGGGTCGAGCCCGGCCGTCGGCTCGTCGAGGAAGACCAGCTCGGGCCGGCCGATGACGGCCGCGGCCAGCGACAGCCGCTGCTGCTGCCCGCCCGACATCCGCCGGTAGGGGGTGCGCGCGTGATCGGTGAGCCCCAGCCGCTCCAGCAGTGCCCCGGGATCGAGCGGGCGGGCGTAGAAGCGCGCCATCAGCCGCAGCCACTCCGCGCAGCGCATCGCCGGAGGCACGCCCCCGGCCTGCGGCATGGCACCCACCCGCGCCCGCAGCTCCGGCCGCCACGGCGCCAACCCCAGCACCCTGACGGCGCCCGCGTCGGCCTTGCGGAACCCCTCGCAGATCTCCACGGTGGACGTCTTGCCCGCGCCGTTGGGACCGAGGACCGCGGTGACGGCGCGGCGCTCGGCGCGGAACGTCAGGCCGTCGACGGCGGTGCGGCCGCCGTAGCGTTTGACCAGGTCGACGATCTCGACGGCTGGGGAATCCATGGCCACGAGTCTAGGGACTCCGCCCGACGGTCCGGCCCGCAGGTGAACCATCCCGCGAGGCGTGCCCTTCGGCTGTCACCCGACCCCACGAAACCTCATGGAATATCTAGCGAAATATCAGATAATCGGGAATTAGGAGGATCGGATCGGGGTTGGAGCACTCGGCCCACGTGGGTCACAGGCCCACGAGGGAAAGGGGAGCACGCATGTCCGTGGCTGAAGCCACGTCCGCCGCCGTCCGACCGGAGCAGAAGAGCCGCCGCGGGTTACTGCTGCTGATCCTCGGCGCGCTGTCGGCGATCGGGCCGCTCTCCATCGACATGTACCTCCCCGCGCTGCCCGCCATCACCTCCGAGATGCTCAGCGCCCCGGCCCAGGTCCAGCTCACCCTCACCGCCTGCCTCATCGGCGTCTCCGTCGGGCAGGTGATCGCCGGGCCGGTGAGCGACGTGCGCGGGCGGCGGGTGCCGCTGATGGTGGGCGTGGCCGGGTTCATGGTCGCCTCGCTGCTGTGCGCCTTCGCCCCCTCGGTGCCGACGCTGATCGCCTTCCGCCTGCTGCAGGGCGTGCTGGGCGGGGCGGCGCTGGTGATCGTGCGGGCCGTCGTACGCGACCTGTACGACGGGGCCGCCATCGCCCGGATCTTCGCCACGCTGATGCTCGTCAGCGGCCTGGCGCCGATCCTGGCCCCGATCGCGGGGGCGCAACTGCTGACGTTCACCTCGTGGCGGGGCGTTTTCGTGGTGCTCAGCATCGCGGGGCTGGTGCTGCTGCTGGCGGTCCTGGGGGGCGTGCGCGAGACGCTGCCCGCGTCCGAGCGCGAGAGCGGCGGGCTCGGGCACACCGTGCGCACGTTCTGGCAGCTCCTGCGCGACCGCTCCTTCATGGGCTTCGCGCTGACCGGCGGGTTGTCCTTCGGGGCCATGTTCGGCTACATCTCCGGCTCGCCGTTCGTGCTCCAGGACGTGTACGGGGCCACGCCCCAGCAGTACTCGCTCGTCTTCGCGCTCAACGCCCTGGCCCTGACCGGCACCGCCCAGCTCGGCGGCCGGCTCTCCGGCCGGGTTTCGCCCGTGCTGCTGGTGCGCGCCGGCCTGGCCGCCGCCCTGGCGGGCGCGATCCTGCTGCTGACCGCCGTGCTCGCCGGGCTCGGCCTGTGGGCCATCGTGGGCGGGCTGTTCGTCATCATGCTGGGCCAGGGCCTGACGCTGCCCGGCACCAGCGCGCTGGCGCTCGGCTCCCAGCCCGCGCAGGTGGCGGGGAGCGCCTCCGCGCTGACGGGCGTGCTGCAGTTCGCGCTGGGCGCCGCCGCGGCCCCGCTGGTCGGGCTCGCCGGATCCGGCACCGCGCTGCCCATGGCGTGTGTCATGCTCGGGCTCATCCTCTGCTCGTGCCTGGCCTTCATGGTTCTGGGGCGCGGTTCTGGGGCGAGCAAAGGTTAGGTAAGGCTACCCTGCGTGACAAATTCCATTCCCCGGCCTGCTCGGATCCGTTTGTGAACCGGGAAGGAATTACGGCACACTGATGTTGTGAAAAACATGCCCACGATGGAGCCAGGTGGCGAGCGCGGCACCCGCGCGCGTGTCGCCAGGCTGATTCTTGAGCATGGTCCCGTCGCGGCAGCGTCCCTGGGCGAGCGGCTCGGGCTCACGCCCGCCGCCGTGCGCCGTCACCTCGACGCGCTGCTGGCCGACGGGATGATCGAGCCCCGTACGGTGCGCCCGCGCGGGCAGCGCGGACGCGGACGGCCGGCCAAGCTGTTCGCGATCACCGACGCGGGGCGCAGTGCCTTCGAGCACGCCTATGACGACCTGGCCGGCAGCGCGCTGCGCTTCCTGGCCGAGCGCATGGGCGAGCGAGCCGTGGCCGACTTCGCCCGCGAGCAGGTCTCGAGCCTGCTGCGGCGGCTGGAGCCGGCCATGCGGACGGTGCCCGCGGACCAGCGCGTCCAGGTGCTGGCGCAGGCGCTGTCGGCAGAGGGGTACGCCGCCTCGGCCAGCAAGGCCAAGTCCGGCGGAGACCAGCTCTGCCAGCATCACTGCCCGGTGGCGCACGCGGCCGCGGAGTTCCCGCAGCTGTGCGAGGCCGAGACGGAGGCGTTCGCGCAACTGCTCGGCACACCGGTGCAGCGCCTGGCCACGATCGCCCACGGCGACGGGGTGTGCACAACGCACGTGAGCCCCCAGTCGCTGGCCGATCCCGCACATAGAGACAAGAGCAAGGAGACCGGAAGGTGACTGTCACCGACCGCCCGGAGCTGGAAGGCCTCGGGAATTACAAGTTCGGCTGGGCCGACCCGGATGCCGCGGGCGCGGCGGCCAAGCGCGGCCTGTCCGAGGAGGTCGTCCGCGACATCTCCGCACTCAAGAACGAGCCGGAGTGGATGCTCGACCTTCGCCTGAAGGGCCTCCGCCTGTTCGACAGGAAGCCGCTGCCGACGTGGGGCTCCGACCTCACCGCCATCGACTTCGACAACATCAAGTACTTCGTGCGCTCCACCGAGAAGCAGGCCGCTTCCTGGGACGAGCTGCCCGCCGACATCAAGAACACCTACGACAAGCTCGGCATCCCCGAGGCGGAGAAGCAGCGCCTCATCGCCGGCGTCGCGGCCCAGTACGAGTCCGAGGTCGTCTACCACAAGATCCGGGAAGACCTCGAGGAGAAGGGTGTCATCTTCGTCGACACCGACACGGGGCTGCGTGAGCACGAAGACCTCTTCAAGGAGTACTTCGGCTCGGTGATCCCGGTGGGCGACAACAAGTTCGCCGCGCTCAACACCTCCGTGTGGTCGGGTGGCTCGTTCATCTACGTGCCGCCGAACGTCGAGGTCGAGATCCCGCTGCAGGCCTACTTCCGGATCAACACCGAGAACATGGGCCAGTTCGAGCGCACGCTGATCATCGTGGACGAGAACAGCTACGTCCACTACGTCGAGGGCTGCACCGCCCCGATCTACTCCTCCGACTCGCTGCACAGCGCGGTCGTCGAGATCATCGTGAAGAAGAACGCCCGCTGCCGCTACACGACCATCCAGAACTGGTCCAACAACGTCTACAACCTGGTCACCAAGCGCGCCGTCGCCTACGAGGGCGCCACCATGGAGTGGATCGACGGCAACATCGGTTCCAAGGTCACGATGAAGTACCCGGCCGTCTACCTCATGGGCGAGCACGCCA
This sequence comes from Nonomuraea antimicrobica, assembly GCF_039536965.1. Classification (NCBI taxonomy): domain Bacteria; kingdom Bacillati; phylum Actinomycetota; class Actinomycetes; order Streptosporangiales; family Streptosporangiaceae; genus Nonomuraea; species Nonomuraea antimicrobica. Next base: position 60,909 of record NZ_BAAAZP010000017.1, read on the forward strand.
GGGGCGAGACGCTGAGCGTCGCGTTCGCGGGCGAGGGCCAGCACCAGGACGCCGGCTCGAAGATGGTGCACCTGGCGCCCAACACCCGCTCCAGCGTCATCTCCAAGTCGGTGGCGCGCGGCGGCGGGCGCACCTCCTACCGCGGTCTGGTGCAGATCGAGGAGGGCGCCCACGGCAGCGCCAGCACCGTCAAGTGCGACGCCCTGCTGGTCGACCAGATCAGCCGCTCCGACACCTACCCCTACGTCGACGTCCGCGAGGACGACGTCTCGATGGGCCACGAGGCCACGGTCTCCAAGGTCAGCGAGGACCAGCTCTTCTACCTCATGAGCCGCGGGCTCGACGAGGACGAGGCGATGGCGATGATCGTGCGCGGCTTCGTGGAGCCGATCGCGCGTGAGCTGCCCATGGAATACGCGCTCGAGCTGAACCGGCTGATCGAGCTGCAGATGGAAGGAGCCGTCGGCTGATGGGCCTGAACGAGAAGCCCCTGTCGACCCTGCACGAGAAGGCGTCGTTCGACCTGGCCGACTTCGAGGTGCCGACCGGGCGCGAGGAGTCGTGGCGGTTCACGCCGCTGTCGCGGCTGAAGGGCCTGCACAGCGGCAAGGCCCAGGCCGTGGGGCACGTACGCGTCGACGTGGACGCCGCCCCCGAGGTCACCGTCGAGACGGTCGGCCGCGACGACGCCCGCGTGGGCCGGTCGTTCGTGCCGAGCGACCGGGTCAGCGCCCAGGCGTGGCACGGCTTCGAGAAGGCCACCGTGATCACGGTGCCGCGCGAGGCCGTCACGTCCAAGCCGACCGTCCTGACGCTGCACGGCGAGCCGGCCGGCGCCGGCGCCGCTTACGGCCACATCGTGGTCAAGGTGGAGCCGCTGGCCGAGGCCGTGGTGGTGCTCGACCACAAGGGCAGCGCGATCTACGCCGACAACATCGAGTTCGTCGTCGGCGAGGGCGCCAGCCTCAGGGTCGTCAGCCTGCAAGACTGGGAGCACGACGCCGTCCACGTCTCCCACCACCACGCCCAGCTCGCCAAGGACGCGACGTTCCGCAGCTTCGTGGTGACGCTCGGCGGCGACCTCGTACGCCTGTCGCCCACCGTCACCTACACCGCCCCCGGCGGCGACGCCGACCTGTCGGGCGTCTACTTCGTCGACGCCGGCCAGCACCTGGAGCACCGCCTCCTGGTCGACCACTCGCAGCCCAACTGCAAGAGCAACGTCGACTACCGCGGCGCGCTGCAGGGCGAGGAGGCGCACGCCGTCTGGATCGGCGACGTGATCATCCGCGTCGAGGCCGAGGGCACCGACACCTACGAGCTCAACCGCAACCTCATCCTCACCGACGGCGCCCGCGCCGACTCGGTGCCCAACCTGGAGATCCTCACCGGCGAGGTCGCGGGAGCGGGGCACGCCTCCACCTCCGGCCGCCTCGACGACGAGCACCTCTTCTACCTCCAGGCCCGCGGCATCCCCTACGACGAGGCCCGCCGCCTGGTCGTCAGGGGCTTCCTCGGCCAGCTCATCGAGAAGATCCAGATCGAGGAGATCCGCGAGCGCGTCCTCGGCGCGGTCGAGGCGGAGCTCACCCGATGAGCGCCTTCGTCAAGGTGTGCAAGGTCGAGGACATCCCCGACGGGGGCGTGCTCGGCGTCGAGGTCGGGGCGGAGGAGACCCCGGTGGCCCTGGTCCGCAGGGGTACGGAGGTCTTCGCCCTGCACGACGTCTGCTCCCACGCCGAGGTCAAGCTCAGCGAGGGAGAGGTCTACGACGACACGCTGGAGTGCTGGCTGCACGGCTCGTGCTTCGACGTCCGAAGCGGAAAGCCCACCGGGCCGCCCGCCACCAAGCCCGTGAACGTCTACACAGTGAAGATCGACGGCGATGACGTCCTCGTCTCGCTCTCGAAGGAGTCCTAAGCACATGTCCACCCTTGAGATCCGTGACCTCCAGGTCGCCGTCGAGGACAAGGAAATCCTGCGCGGCGTCAACCTGACCGTGAACTCCGGGCAGACCCATGCCATCATGGGCCCCAACGGCTCGGGCAAGTCGACGCTCGCCTACGCGATCGCCGGTCATCCCAAATACACGATCACCGGCGGCCAGGTGCTGCTCGACGGCGTGGACCTGCTGGAGCTGTCCGTCGACGAGCGGGCCCGCGCCGGCCTGTTCCTGGCCATGCAGTACCCGGTCGAGGTCCCCGGCGTGTCCGTCTCGAACTTCCTGCGCTCGGCCGTCACCGCCATCCGCGGCGAGGCGCCCAAGCTGCGCGAGTTCGCCAAAGACCTCAAGAACGGGATGGACGCGCTGTCCATCGACTCCGCCTTCGCCCAGCGCAACCTCAACGAGGGCTTCTCCGGCGGCGAGAAGAAGCGCCACGAGATCCTCCAGCTCGAACTGCTCAAGCCGAAGATCGCGGTGCTCGACGAGACCGACTCCGGCCTCGACGTCGACGCCCTGCGCGTGGTGTCGGAGGGCATCAACCGCTTCCGCGCCTCCGGCGAGACCGGCGTGCTGCTGATCACCCACTACACCCGCATCCTGCGTTACGTGAAGCCCGACTTCGTGCACGTCTTCGCGGGCGGCCGGATCGTCGAGGAGGGCGGGCCAGAACTGGCCGAGAAGCTCGAGGCCGAGGGCTACGAGCAGTACACGAAGGCATCTGCATGACTTCCTCCGGCCTCGATGTGGAGAAGATCAGGAAAGACTTCCCGATCTTCTCCCGCGAGCTGCCCGACGGGCGTCCGCTCGTCTACCTCGACTCGGGCAACTCCTCACAGAAGCCCAACCAGGTCATCGAGACCATGCGCGAGCACCTGGCGCTGCACTACAGCAACGTCGGCCGCGCCATGCACGTGCTCGGCGCCGAGTCGACCGACGCCTACGAGAGCGCCCGCGACAAGGTCGCGGGCTTCGCGGGGGCGCCGTCGCGCGACGAGGTGATCTTCACCAAGAACGCCTCCGAGGCGCTCAACCTCATCGCCTACTCCTTCGGCAACCCGGTCAACACCGACCCGCGCTTCACGCTCGGCCCCGGTGACGAGATCGTCGTCTCCGAGATGGAGCACCACTCCAACATCGTGCCGTGGCAGTTGCTCGCGCAGCGCACCGGCGCGACGCTGAAGTGGTTCGGGGTCACCGACGACGGGCGGCTCGACTACGCGCCCGACCTCATCACCGAGCGGACGAAGATCGTCTCGATCGCCCACCAGTCCAACGTCCTGGGCACCGTCAACCCGGTCGCCGAGGTGGCCAGGCGGGCGCACGAGGCCGGCGCGCTGATCGCGCTCGACGCCTCCCAGTCCGTGCCGCACCACCCGGTGAACGTGGCCGAGCTGGGCGCCGACTTCGTGGCCTTCACCGGTCACAAGATGCTCGGTCCCTCCGGCATCGGCGTGCTCTGGGGGCGGGCCGAGCTGCTGGAGGCCATGCCCCCGTTCCTGGGCGGCGGCGAGATGATCGAGGCGGTCTGGATGGACCACTCGACGTACGCGCCGATCCCGCACAAGTTCGAGGCGGGCACGCCGCCGATCGTCGAGGCCATCGGGCTCGGCGCGGCGGTCGACTACCTCACCGAGGTCGGCATGGAGGCGGTCGAGGCGCACGAGCGGGAGCTGACGGCGTACGCGCTGGAGGCGCTGCGCGAGGTGCCCAGCCTGCGCGTCATCGGCCCCGAGACGCTGGAGGAGCGCGGGGGCACGGTGTCGTTCACGCTGGAGGGCATCCACCCGCACGACGTGGGGCAGATCCTCGACGACAGGTTCGGGGTCGCCGTACGCGTCGGGCACCACTGCGCCCGGCCCCTGCACCTGCGCTTCGGAATAGCGGCGACCACGCGGGCGTCGTTCTACCTGTACAACACCACGGCCGAGATCGATGCCCTGGTGCGCGGTCTGCATCACGTTCAGAAGGTGTTCGCATAGCCATGATCGGCGAGTCGATGTACCAGGAGCTGATCCTGGAGCACTACAAGCACCCGCAGGGGCGGGGGCTGCGTGAGCCGTACGACGCCGAGGTTCACCACGTGAACCCGACGTGCGGCGACGAGATCACGCTCAGGGTCAAGCTGGGCGACGCCGGCAAGATCGTCGACGTCTCCTACGACGGGCAGGGCTGCTCGATCAGCCAGGCCGCCGCCTCCGTGCTGCACGAGCTGGCCACGGGCTCCACGGTGGAGGAGACGCTCTCCGTGGTGGACGAGTTCACCAGGCTGATGCAGGGCCGGGGGCAGGTGGAGGCCGACGAGGAGGTGCTCGGCGACGCGGTGGCGTTCGCGGGCGTGGCCAAGTTCCCGGCCCGGGTCAAGTGCGCGCTGCTTTCCTGGATGGCCTACAAGGACGCTGTTGTGAGGAGTGCCCAATGAGCAAGCCAGTGGAGACGCCGACCGGGCTCGACGGCGACGCGACCGCCGACGAGATCATGGAGGCGCTCAAGGACGTCGTCGACCCCGAGCTCGGCATCAACGTCGTCGACCTGGGCCTGATCTACGGGCTCAACCTCGACCCCTCCGACGGCGGGCAGCCGGTGGCCACCATCGACATGACGCTGACCAGCGCGGCCTGCCCGCTGACCGACGTCATCGAGGACCAGGCGCACTCGGCGCTCGAGGGCATGGTCTCCGATGTGAAGATCAACTGGGTGTGGCTGCCGCCGTGGGGCCCCGACAAGATCACCGACGAGGGGCGCGAACAGCTCCGTATGCTAGGCTTCAACGTCTGATCTTTTCTGCTGTTACGGCTGGCGGAAAATGGTCAGCCGTTTCAGTGTGCCGACCGCGGGTTTGGGAAACTCCCGACCCATCACGGGGGAATATCCGATAACATCCCCGGCGTTGGCAAACAGGTACACCTGACGTCTCATCGCATGTCATGCATCGCCTGCGCCGGTGCCCGGTGTATCCCCCTCATCTTCACCCCGCCCCCATGACGGCGGGTGTCCCGAACCTGTGCGGCCGTCGCGCCGCCTGCCCCGGCTCGTCCTTTCGCAGAAGTGACGTGCCACTTCGATGGAAAGGCACGACTTTCGTGACCATGCTTGACACTGCCATGCCCGCGCTCGGCGAACCCTCGACCGAAGACCCGGCGCAGGTCTCGGCAGAGACCCCCGCCGAGACGTCCGCGGACACCTCCACCGGCTCCCCCGCCGCGGCCTCGGCCGAGCAGGGCGGCCCGTCCGAGTTCGAGCTGCTCGGCCTGCCCAAGCCGCTGGTGAACGGACTGGCCCGGCTGGGCTTCGACAGCCCGTTCCCCATTCAGAGCGCGACCATCCCCGACGTGCTGGCCGGCAACGACGTCCTCGGCCGCGGCCAGACCGGCTCCGGCAAGACGCTCGCCTTCGGCCTGCCCACCATGGCCCGCATCGCCGGCGTGAAGCCCGCCCCCGGCCGCCCCCGCGCCATGATCCTCGTCCCCACCCGTGAGCTGGCCCTCCAGGTGCACGACGCCCTCGAACCTCTCGGCCGCGGCCTCGGGCTGCGCATGAAGGTGGTCGTGGGCGGCATGTCCATGGGCAAGCAGATCGAGGCCCTGCGGCGCGGGATCGACATCGTCATCGCCACCCCCGGCCGCCTGGGCGACCTGATCCGGCAGGGCGAGTGCTCGCTGGGCGACGTCGAGGTCAGCGTCCTCGACGAGGCCGACCACATGTGCGACCTCGGCTTCTTCCCGGTCGTCACCGACCTGCTGGCCCAGACGGCCGTTGACGGGCAGCGCCTGCTGTTCTCTGCCACGCTCGACGGCGACGTCGACAAGCTGGTGCAGCGCTTCCTCAAGGACCCCATCACCCACTCCGTGGCCCCCGCGACCTCCCCGGTCGACACCATGGAGCACCACGTGATGCAGGTCACGCGCGACGACAAGTTCGACGTCACGGCCGAGATCGCCAACCGCGAGGGCCGTACCATCATCTTCGTCCGCACTCAGCACGGCGTCGACCGGCTCTGCAAGCAACTGGCCAGGGTCGGCGTCAAGTCGGGCGGCCTGCACGGCGGCAAGCGCCAGAACCAGCGCACGCGCATCCTGTCGGAGTTCCGCGAGGGCTCCATCAACGTGCTCGTCTGCACCGACGTCGCGGCGCGCGGCATCCACGTCGACAACATCAGCCTGGTGCTGCACGTCGACCCGCCGCAGGACCACAAGAGTTACCTGCACAGGGGCGGCCGCACGGCGCGCGCCGGCGAGAGGGGCACGGTCGTCACGCTGGTGCTGCCCAACGAGCGCCGCTCGACCGACTCCCTGACGCGCCGCGCAGGGATCCACCCCTACCGGCTCAAGGCCACGCCCGGCCACCCGAGGGTGGCGGAGGTGACCGGCGCGCGCACGCCGAGCGGCGAGGCCATCCCCGTGTGGGAGCCCGACGTCCGCAAGCCGCTGCGCCCGCGCCGCGAGGGCGGCGGTGGCGGTGGCGTGTCCGAGCGCAGGGGGCGTCGTGGCCGCCGTGACTTCGACGGTGAGCGCCGTCCGAGGCGGCACCAGGACGACTTCGGCCCCGAGCGCCGTCCGCGCCGCCACGAGGAGGGCGAGCGGCCCTTCGCTTCGGGCGGCGAGGACCGGCGTCCGCGCCGGCACGGCCAGGGCGAGCGGCCCTACGGGCGTTCGCAGGAGCCCCGCACGTTCGGCGAGGACCGCCCCCGCACGTTCGGTGACGACCGATCGCGTCCGTTCGGCGACGATCGTCCGCGCGCGTTCGGTGACGACCGGTCGCGGTCCTATGGCGACGACCGGGCCCCGCGCCCGCTCGGCGACGACCGGCGCAGAGACGGCGGCCGGGCCCGGGGCGGCTACCGCTCCGACGAGCGCCCGCTCCGGCAGGACGACCGCGGCCAGGCTGGCGGCGGGTTCCGGCAGGACGACAGGGGTCCCCGTGGCGGTTCCGACCGGGGGCGCCCGTTCTCGGCCGACCGTGACCGCGGGGTCCGCGCCGACGGCCCCGCGCCGCGCGACGGCTACCGCTCCGGCGGCGGTCGCGGGGACGAGCGCGGCAACGGCGGAGGCCACCGCCGGAACTCGGGCCGCCGCTACGAGCGCTGAGCGCGTGTCACCGCGTCACGTCTGACCGCCCGCCGGGCCCTCCTTCCGCTTGTACGGGGGAGGGCGCGGCGGGCGGCGTCGTTTCGCGGGGCCGTGTACGGGGCTCTGTGGTGGCCGTGGCGGCGGCCGGACGGGCGGCTGGAGCAAAGATGGCTCCGGGATGAACGCCTGATGGCACCGTCTCGCGTGGCGGACGCGGGACCCCGCCACCCGATGGCGCAGACTAGGCTTGTCAGGCACGTCAGACGAACGACGAGAGAGACCATGAAGACCTTCGAAGAGCTGTTCGCCGAGTTGTCAGACAAGGCACGCACCCGGCCCGCGGGCTCGGGCACCGTGGCCGCGCTCGACGCCGGCGTCCATGCCATCGGCAAGAAGGTCGTCGAGGAGGCCGCCGAGAGCTGGATGGCGGCCGAGCACGAGTCGGACGACAGGGCCGCCGAGGAGATCTCGCAGCTCCTCTACCACGTGCAGGTGCTCATGATCGCCAAAGGCATCGGCCTCGACCAGGTCTACAAGCATCTCTAGGGCGCCCAGGCGCCCGGCCACCGAAGAGATAGCGAGAGCGAGACACGTAAGGACCTGTGACATGCTGCGTCTGGCAGTACCCAACAAGGGCGCGCTCAGCGAGGCCGCCCAGAGCATGCTGAAAGAGGCCGGCTACCGGCCGCGCAGAGACAGCAAGGAGCTCGTCGTCGTCGACGAGGCCAGTGGCTGCGAGCTGTTCTTCCTGCGCCCCCGCGACATCGCCGTCTACGTCGGCGAGGGCACCCTCGACGTCGGCATCACCGGCAGAGACATGCTGGTCGACTCCGGCGCCCCGGTCGAGGAGATCATGTCGCTCGGCTTCGGCGGCTCCACCTTCCGCCTGGCCGCCCCGGCCGGCACGATGACGTCCGCCGGCGACCTCAACGGCCGCCGCATCGCCACCTCCTACGCGGGGCTGCTCGACAAGTACCTGTCCGACCAGGGCGTCGACGCCCGGGTGATCAAGCTGGACGGCGCCGTCGAGACCGCCATCCGGCTCGGCGTGGCCGACGCCGTGGCCGACGTCGTCGAGACCGGCACCACGCTGCGCAACGTCGGGCTGGAGGTGTTCGGCGAGCCGATCATGCGCTCGGAGGCCGTGCTGATCAAACAGCAGAGCGCGCCCGACACGTCGAGCGTCGACCAGCTCGTACGCCGGTTCCAGGGCGTCGTGCACGCCCGCGACTTCGTCATGATGGACTACGACATCCGCGCCGAGCGCATCGAGGAGGCCATCGAGCTCACGCCCGGCATGGAGGGCCCCACGGTCTCGCCGCTGCACCGCGAGGGCTGGGTGGCCGTGCGCGCCATGGTCCGGCGCAAGGGCCACCAGCACGTGATGGACCAGCTCTGGGACATCGGCGCGAGGGCCATTCTGGTCACCGACATCTACGCCTGCCGCCTGTGACCTCTGCCCGCCGGGCCACCGGGCCCGGCGGGCCTCTCGCCGTCCGACCCGCCCCGGCGTCCCGGCGCCCGGAGGCCGGTCACCGTAGCGCCGCCACCGCCTGGATCGCGTGGTCCACCTGCTCGGGGGTGGTCACGATGCTGGTGCCGAAGCGCAGCAGCGGCGGGTTGTACGGCGTGGTGCTCGCGATCACCTTCCGCCCGCGCAGCCGCTCGACCGCCTCCTGCGGCGGCAGGCCCGCCACCGAGCAGCACACCAGCCCCGCCGACAGCTCCGGCGCGGCCGGGGTGGCCAGGGTGACGTGGGGCAGCCCGGCCAGGCCCGCCTTGAGCCGGGCGGCCAGCTCCTGCGTACGCCGCCGCACCCGCTCCTTGCCGATGGCCGTCATGAACGCGAACGCCTCGGGCATCGCCCACCGGTGCTCGAACGCCTTGTAGCCGCCCGGCGTGACCAGCTCCGCCGTAGTCGTCCCCGGGCTCGTCCCTGCGCTCGTTCCCGGGCTCGTCCCTGGACCCGCCGCGGCGTCGTTGTGCCAGGCGGCGAACGCGGGCCCGCTGAAACTGGGCACGATCGGGGCGATCGCGTCCCAGGCGCGGCCCCACACGAGGCCGGTGCCGCGCGGGCCGAACAGCCATTTGTGCGTGCCGCTGGCCAGGAAGTCGCAGCCCAAGTCGGTCACCCCGTCGGACAGCGCGCCGAAGCCGTGCACCCCGTCCACGCACAGCAGCGCCCTGTCGTGCTCGTCGCGGTGCCGGTTCGCCTCGGCCAGCAGGTCGGCGACGGCGCGCACCGGGACGCGTACGCCGGTGCTCGAATGGACCCAGGTGAGGGCGACCACCCTGGTGCGAGGGCCGAGGCCCTCCTTGATCGCCGACACCATGCGGTCGGCCGAGGCGCGGGCCGGATCGTCGTACAGCCTGACCTTGCGGACCTTCGCTCCCGTGCGGGCCGACAACAGGCGCAGGCCCTCGTGGGTGGCCAGGAAGTCGTGCTCGGTGGTGAGCACGTCCTGGCCGGGGCGCAGGATCAGGCCGGAGTAGAGCAGGGCCAGGCCCATCGTGGTGCTGTCGGTCAGGGCGATCGCGCCCGGCTCCGCGGCCAGGTAGCGGGCGGCGGCCCGGCGTACCGTCTGGTCGGGGGCGCCGCCCGGCGGCGTGTAGTGGGGGTCGGCGTCGAGGGCGTCGCGGTGCGTCCTGATCGCCTCGCGCACCGGCGCGGGCGCGGGGGCCAGCACGAACGCGGCGAACTGGCCGTAGGCGGGGTCGAGCGCGAACTGCGACCGGACCGAGGCCCAGTCGGCGGGGTCGAAGGCGGCGTTCCCGGGCGGCGTGGCAGGGGCGTCGGCCGTGCACGCCGCCGCCCCGGTCAGCAGCCCCGCGCCGAGCAGGGACCGTCTGGTGAGCATGCCCGTGTCCTACCCCGCGGCGGTCGGTCACGACCTGATGGCGGCCACCTGCCTGATCAGGTCGGAGACGCGGACGATGCCCAGGCAGCGGTTCAGCTCGTCGGTGACCACCAGGTCGTCGTAGACGCGGGTCGCGTCCCGTCCCGCCGCCTGCATGGCGGCGATCGCCGGGGTCGTGCGCGGCACCGTACGCGGCGGGTCGGCCAGGCGCTGCGCCGGTTTCGAGCCGTGCAGCGCGTGGCCGTAGCGGGCGGCGAACGACAGCAGGAACCGGCTGCGGTCCAGGCTGCCCTTGGGCCGCTGGAACTCGTCCACCAGGATCACGCTGGTGATCGTCGGCTCGTGCCCGAACGCCGCCACCGCCTCCTCGGCCTTCGCCTCCACGGGCAGCGTCACGGCCGGCAGCAGCAGTTCCTGTACGCGGGGGCCGAGCAGGCCCGTGTCGGCGGAGTCGTCGCCGACCGGCAGCGGCACGCGTACCTTGCCGTCGGGGCCCGGTGCCAGCAGCGGCCCGTGGGCCAGCCGTACGCCGAGGCCGCGTACCACCGACACCTGGGCCTCGCGTTCGACGCCCGGCGCCATGACGTGCGCGCCGATGCCGCGCGCCAGCGTCACCACCGCGCGCGCGACCGCCGTCGCACGGTGGTCGGCGGGGATGCGCGCCACCACTTCGGGGTCGAGGCCCAGCAGGTACGGGGACGCCTCCGCCACCAGGTCGAGTGCGGCGCCGGAGATGCCGACGTCCGCGAAGCCGAGCAGGTAACCGATCGTGCGCAGGCTGTCGAGCCCGACCTTGAGCAGCGGACGGTCCTGCTCCTGGCACGGTCCAGAGAGCAGCAGGATCGCCTCGCGGGGATGGCGGCCGGCCCGTCGCAGCGCCTCGTGCAGGGGGGCCAGCGCGCCCGCGCCCGACAGCACCACCCGGACCGGCAGCTCCAGCACCATGGGCAGCGGGGCTGCCCGAAGGGAGCCGGAGGAGTCCACGATGGCCGGATGCGCGATGACGGCCCCGGTGTCAAGATCCACCATTGGACTGGTGAGCAGGGAGGACACGTACAGATCGTGCTCCCGCCACAGCGGCATCAGAAGCCCCGCGAAACAAAATTTACCGACATTTCTGTTTAGGTTCCCCACCTGACATGGGGGAATGGACGTTTCGGAAAAGCCCTGTCAGACGGCGGACGGGAGGCCGGGAGCGGCGGGCGGCCGGGGAGACGCCGGCTTCGCGTAGTCTTCGCGGCATGAGCGCGCGTCCGGCGAAAGGGGGCGGCCGGTGGGTCGCGGTGCCGCAGGAGCGGCTGCACCCGTGGATCGACGGGTTCGCCGACCGTCACGGGCCCTTCTCCGCGAGCGGTGACGCGCAGGTCGTCCGGCTGGTGGCCGCGGACGGTGCGCTGGCCGAGCTGCACGTGCCGTTCCCGCCCATGACGCCGCCAGGGCCGCCGCACGTGACCCGGTTCGTCGCGCACGCCGGGGCCGAGCGGCGGGTGGGGGTGTTCCTGGTGCGGCTCGGCGGCTACGCGGCGGGGGTCTTCCACGGGGGCGTGCTGGTGGCCTCGAAGGTGGGGTCGCGGCTGGTGCAGGGGCGTACGGCGGCCGGCGGGTGGTCGCAGCAGCGCTTCGCCAGGCGGCGGCGCAACCAGGCCGCCCAGGTGTTCGACGACGCGGTGGAGACGGCGGTGCGGGTGCTGACGCCGTACCTGGGGGAGCTGGACGGGGTGGTGCTGGGCGGCGACCGCAGGGCGGTGGACGCGCTGCGGCCCGATCGCCGGCTGGCGCCGCTGCTGGCGCTGGAGCGGGAGCCGTTCCTGGTGGTGCCGGATCCGCGGCTCGCGGTGCTGCGTGACACACCGGCCCAGTTCCGGTCGGTACGCGTGCGCGTGGTCGATCCGGCCTGAGGACACCGGGTGGGCGCCCGGCCTGAGGGACGCCGCCGGGCGCGTGGCCTTTTCGGTCGGGGCGGCGCGGCCGGGCCGGGGAGAGGCCGAAACGGCAGGCGATCAGGCGCCTGGGGGGAAGACGAAGGAGGCGGTGCCGTCCGAGCCCGTGGCCGTACACTGATCGGTATGCATACTCCCGATTGACCGGCGTCGCACGCCCAATCCTCGTTTCCTAGCTCGGGAGTGTCCGGTCACCATGATCATCGCTAATGATATCGAGCTGCGCGCGGGCGCGCGCCTGCTCATCGAGAAAGCCTCCTTCCGGGTCAATCCCGGCGACAAGATCGGGCTCGTCGGCCGCAACGGCGCGGGCAAGACGACGCTGACCAAGGTCCTGGCGGGCGAGGGCCTGCCCGCGACCGGCAGCGTCACCACCACCGGCAACGTCGGCTACCTCCCCCAGGACCCGCGTACGGGCGATCTGCAGGTGCTGGCCCGCGACCGCATCCTGTCGGCGCGCGGCCTCGACGAGGTCATCCGCAAGCTGCGCGAGGCGGAGCTGGGCATGTCCTCCGCCGACGAGCGCACCCGGGAGAAGGCCGTCAAGCGGTACGGGCGGCTCGAAGATCAAATGCACGTGCTCGGAGGTTACGCGGCGGAGTCCGAGGCGGCCTCCATCGCCTCCAGTCTCGGGCTGCCCGATCGCGTGCTCGGACAGCCGTTGCAAACGCTTTCCGGCGGTCAGCGCAGACGCGTGGAATTGGCCCGAATTCTTTTCAGCGGGGCGGAAACTCTCCTTCTAGACGAGCCGACAAACCACCTAGATGCGGACTCAATCGGGTGGCTTCGCGATTTTTTGCGCAGTCATCAAGGTGGCTTGGTGATCATCAGCCACGATGTCGGTCTTCTTGAAGCCACGGTCAACAAGGTCCTGCACCTGGACGCCAACCGGTCGGTGATCGATCACTACAACGTCGGCTGGAAGGCGTACCTCGCCCAGCGGGAGACCGACGAGAAGCGCAGGAAGCGCGAGCGCGCCAACGCCGAGAAACAGGCCGGTGCGCTGCTGGCGCAGGCCGACAAGATGCGGGCCAAGGCCACCAAGGCGAAGGCGGCCCAGGACATGATGCGCCGGGCGCACCGGCTGCTTTCGGGCACCGAGGAGGAGCGTCAGAGCGACAAGGTGGCGCGGCTGCGCTTCCCCGAGCCGCAGCCGTGCGGGCGCACCCCGCTCATGGCCGAGGGCCTGTCCAAGTCGTACGGGTCGCTGGAGGTCTTCACCGACGTCGACGTGGCCATCGACCGAGGTCACCGGGTGGTCATCCTGGGCCTGAACGGTGCGGGGAAGACCACGCTGCTGCGCCTGCTGGGCGGCATCGAGCGCCCCGACACCGGCGCGCTCAAGCCGGGGCACGGCCTGAAAGTCGGCTACTACGCGCAGGAGCACGAGACCCTCGACCCCGGCCGCACCCTGCTGGAGAACATGCGTTCGGCCGGTGGCGAGTTCACCGACACCGAGTTGCGCAAGGTGCTGGGCTCATTCCTGTTCACCGGCGACGACGTCGACAAGCCCGCGGGCGTGCTGTCCGGCGGCGAGAAGACCCGTCTCGCTCTCGCGATCCTGGTGCTCTCGAGCGCCAATGTCCTCCTTCTCGACGAGCCCACGAACAACCTCGATCCGGTCAGTCGCGAGCAGGTTCTCAATGCTCTGAGGTCGTATTCAGGAGCAATCGTCCTAGTCACACATGACGAGGGTGCCGTTGACGCCCTGTCACCGGATAGGGTGATCTTGCTACCTGACGGAACTGAAGACGCATGGAGCGACGAATTTTCCGATCTTGTGGCACTTGCCTGATCTTAATTTGAGTGGGTACGGATCTTTTCCCGTGGAGTAGGTAGCCGATCCCGCTGAAATGACTGATCATGGCGGAGTAACGCTGCGGAAGTCCGGCACTACAGGAGGTACTCGTGGCCGAGACACTGAAGAAGGGCACCCGGGTCACCGGGGCCGACCGGGAAAAACTGGCCGGCGATCTCAAGAAGCGCTACGCCGCGGGCGAAAGCATCCGCGCCCTGGCAGCTTCGACCGGTCGGTCCTACGGGTTCATCCACCGCATCCTGAGCGAGTCCGGTGTGACTCTGCGTGGGCGCGGCGGGGCGACCCGGGGCAAGTCCAAGCGCTGACGACCGCCTCGGAACGTGCGACCGCAGCCGCCCGTCCTTAGTCGGCCGACGTCGCGCCCGAGCCAGAACCATGTTCTATAGGCTCGGGCGCGACGGTCAGCAGTCCGGACGCGAGGGAGCGGGCGATGGCGGAAGCGCAGGCGCGACAGCGCGGGGGGAACGCGGACGACGACTCCGGCTCGGCACGGAGCGGAGTTCGCTTCGAGGTGGACGGTGAGATAGCGACGATCACGCTGGACCGGCCGGAAAAGCGCAACGCTCAGACGTTCGCGACATGGTCGGAGCTGGCTCGCATCGGCGAGAGCCTGCCCGAGCAGGTGCGCGTCGTCGTCGTGAAAGGTGAGGGACCGTCCTTCTCGGCAGGGATAGACCTGCGAATGTTCACACCTGAGGGGGTGCCCGGACAGGGCTCGTTCAGTTCGGCGGCCAAGAGCGAGGGCGCCGGCTTCGAGCAGCGCGTCAGTCAGGCCCAAGCGGGGTTCCTGTGGCTGCGCCGCCCGGAGATCGTTTCCATCGCCGCAGTGCAGGGGCACGCGATCGGTGCGGGATTCCAACTCGCGCTCGCCTGTGATCTGCGGATCGTGGCCGAGGATGTCTCGTTCTGCATGAAAGAGCCCGCCCTGGGTCTGGTGCCCGATCTTACGGGGACCAAGCCCCTCGTCGATCTGGTCGGCCTGGCCAAGGCGATCGACATCTGCCTGACCGCCAGGACCGTGCACGCCGAGGAAGCCGTGCGCATCGGCCTCGCGGAGAGAGTGGTCGCCGGGGGCGACCTGGAACAAGCGATACAGGACAAGGCCGCGCAGTTGCTGTCCACCAACAGGGACGCCGCTGTCGCGACCAAGCGGCTCCTCCAGGGGGCGCTGGGACGCACCCTGGAGGAGCAGAGTGCGGCCGAGGCGGTCGAGCAGGCCGCACGGATCAGGACCCTCTTCGGCTGACGGTCCGGAGCGCGCCTCTGTGCCGCCCGTGGAGCGGTGTCAGGCCCTTCCCGGCCCTTGACCAGCAGATCCCGGTGAGCGGGACGCCAAGGGGCCTCAGCGGGGCGCAGAAGGCGGTACACGTCCGGACGGTCCCCCGCATTCCGGACGCAGAGCGGCAGGCGGCCGGGCATCGTGCCCCGGGCGGCGGCGGGCAAGTGACGGGGCGGATCACGGGGCGGATTACAGGGCGGATCACGGGGCGAGTGACAGCGCGGATGACAGGGCGAGTGACGGAGTGAGTGACAGGGTCGATGACCGGGCGAGTTTCGCGGTGAGCTGAGCCGGGAATCCGCACCCGCCCCGGCAACGCTGTCGTCCTCGACAGAGGAGGGATCTGCCGGATGGCGATGATGGGCGGTGGCTTCGGGCCCCAGGTGATGGCGTCCCTGCGGCGCGACGGCTCGGTCACCAAGCAGCGGCTGCGGCCGGGCACCGTGCGGCGCATCGCCCGCTACGCCCGCCCGCACCTCAGGCACATCACGGCGTTCCTGGTGCTCGTCGTGGCCGGCGCGGTGATCGTGATCGCCAACCCGCTGCTGATGAAGGCGATCATCGACGACGGCATCCTGCCCCGGCGGCCCGGCGTGGTCGTCGGTCTGGCCGTGGCGATCGCCGCGCTCGCGGTCGTGGACGCCGGGCTGACCCTGGTGCAGCGCTGGTTCTCGGCCCGCATCGGCGAGGGCCTGATCTACGACCTGCGCACCGAGGTGTTCGACCACGTGCAGCGCATGCCGGTCGCGTTCTTCATGCGCGCCCAGACCGGCGCGCTGGTCAGCCGGCTCAACACCGACGTGATCGGCGCCCAGCGCGCGCTGACGAGCACCCTGTCCTCGGTCGTCGCCAACGTCGTGAGCCTCGTGCTGGTGCTGGGCGCGATGCTGGTGCTGTCGTGGCAGGTCACGCTGGTCGCCCTGGTGCTGCTGCCGATCTTCGTCGTGCCCGCGAAATACGTCGGCCGCCGCATGTCGGTGCTGACCCGCGAGCAGATGCAGCTCGACGCCGAGATGAGCTCGGTCACCACCGAGCGCTTCAACGTGGCGGGGGCGACGGTCGCCAAGCTCTACGGCCGGCCGGCGGACGACGCCGAGGTGTTCGGCCGCCGGGCGGCCAGGGTGCGCGACGTCGGCGTGACCGTCGCCATGTACGGCACCGTGTTCCGGGCCGCCCTCGGCCTGATCGCGGCGCTGGCCACGGCCCTCGTCTACGGCATCGGCGGCGTCCTGTCGATCTCCGGCGCCTTCGAGCTCGGCACCCTGGTGGCCCTGGCCGCCCTGCTGATGCGCCTGTACGGCCCGCTCACGTCCCTGTCCAACGTGCACGTCGACGTGATGACCGCGCTCGTGAGCTTCGACCGCGTCTTCGAGATCCTCGACCTCGAGCCCATGGTGGCGCAGCGGCCAGGCGCGGTGCCGGTGCCCGGCGGCCCGGTGACGATCGAGTTCGACGACGTGCACTTCCGCTACCCGGCCGCCGCCGAGGTCTCGCTGGCCTCGCTGGAGTCGGTGGCCAGGCAGGACACCGGCCCGTCCCAGCCGGTGCTCAAGGGCGTGTCGTTCACGGCCGCCCCCGGGCAGCTCATCGCGCTCGTCGGCCACAGCGGCGCGGGCAAGACCACGATGACCTCGCTGGTGTCGCGGCTCTACGACGTCAACGAGGGCGCGGTGCGGATCAACGGGCTCGACGTGCGCGAGGCCACGCTCGACTCGCTGCGCGACACCGTGGGCGTGGTCATGCAGGACGCCCACCTCTTCCACGACACGATCGGGGCCAACCTCCGCTACGCCCGTCCAGAGGCGAGCGACGAGGAGATCTGGGAGGCGCTGCGCGCCGCGCAGATCGGCGAGCTGGTCGAGGCCCTGCCCGAAGGGCTGGAGACCGTGGTGGGCGAGCGCGGCTACCGCCTGTCGGGCGGCGAGAAGCAGCGGCTGGCGCTGGCCCGGCTGCTGCTGAAGGCACCGCGCGTGGTCGTGCTCGACGAGGCCACCGCCCACCTCGACTCCGAGTCGGAGGCGGCCGTGCAGGTGGCGCTGAAGACGGCGCTGGAGGGGCGCACGTCGCTGGTCATCGCGCACCGGCTGTCGACGATCAGGGAGGCCGACGAGATCCTCGTGGTCCACGACGGCCGCATCGCCGAGCGCGGCGGGCACGATGAGCTGCTGGCGCGCGGCGGGCTCTACGCCGAGCTCTACCGCACCCAGTTCAGCTCTTCAGGTAGCCCAGCCGCGTGAGCTCCTCCCTGGCCACCTTCTCCACCAGCTCCAGATCGTCGGGGCGCAGCCGGGTCCGCCAGGCGCCGACCTTGGGCACGCGGGTGTCGTACAGGACGACCTTCGACACCCGCGTCCCCAGAAACTCCGCCAGTGTGGCCACCGACTGCGGCGGCCGGTTCACCAGCTCCTCGTAGCGCATCGTCAGGAGCTGCGGCTCGGGCAGCGTACGGCGCAGCTCGGCGCTGAGCCGCACCGCGCTGCGCCAGCGCAGCGCGCTCTTGCCCGCCGTCGGCATGGTCTTCCACCGTGGCAGGTGCTCGTCCTTGTTGACGCCCAGGAACGCGTTGGGGAACTCGGTCTGCTCCGCCACCATGGCGGGCTTGAACCAGGCCAGGCACGCCGGATCGGCCAGCATGTCGGCCACGACGTCCCTGCCGTCGCGGATGAGCTGTACGAACCGGGCGTCGGGGAACGCCTGGAGCAGCGTGGGCACGCTGTAGAGCAGGTCGGGGCTGCCGTCGCCGAACCGGGTGACGTCGGTGGCCGAGACGCAGGGACCGGTGCCCGTCACGCCGCCCGCGTCCCGGCACGGCTCGGCGCATTCGCCGCACGAGCGGGGCAGCACCTGCCACGACTCGGCGAGGGCGTCGCGCATCACGCGTACGGCCCCCGACGTGCGGGCGATGGACGGCTTGCGGGCGAAGGCGTACACCACGTGCGCCACGCTCGCGCGGCCCATCGTCACGTGGAAGCCGGGGGAACGTTTCAGGGCGCGGGCCAGGAGGTCCACGCCGGAATGCGGCGCTCCGAGCAGGAAGACCGGCCGGCGGACCTTGATGCCGTTGACCACGAGGATGTGGGGCGGAAGTCGCATACGAGAGGTAAGTGTGACACCGTTTGCCACGTGTACGAGCCAACGTCAGTGTCGGTGCTCACCGGAGCGGGCATCTCCACCGATTCCGGCATCCCCGACTACCGGGGCCCGCAGGGGGTGTGGACCAGGAACCCGGCGGCCGAGGCCAACGCGACCATCGACCGCTACCTGGCCGACCCCGAGGTCAGGCGCGCCTCGTGGCAGGCCAGGCTCGTTCACCCGGCCTGGGACGCGCGGCCGAACGCCGCCCACGGAGCCCTCGTCGACCTGGAGCGCGCGGGGCTGCTGCGCGCCCTGATCACCCAGAACATCGACGAGCTGCACCAGCGGGCCGGCTCGGCCCCGGAGAAGGTCATCGAGCTGCACGGCACCCTCCACCGCGCGGAGTGCCTGTCCTGCGACCTGATCACGCCTATGAGCGAGGTGCTGGCCAGGGTGGCCGCGGGCGAGGCCGACCCGCCGTGCCCCCGCTGCGGCGGCCTCCAGAAGTCGAACACGATCTCCTTCGGCCAGTCGCTCAAGCCCGAGGTGCTGGGCGCGGCGCTGGACGCGGCCCGCTCGTGCGACCTGTTCGTGGCGGTGGGCACGTCGCTGACCGTGCACCCGGCCGCCGGGCTCTGCGGCGAGGCGCTCGACGCCGGCGCCCGCCTGGTGATCGTGAACGCCGCGCCCACGCCCTACGACCCCTACGCCGACCAGGTGATCCACGAGCCGATCGGGGAAGCGCTGCCGGCACTCGTCAAGGAGTTGATCGATGCGGCCAGGTGACACCGTCGCCGTCGTCTCGCCGTCCGGGCCGCCCAGTGCCGATCTGCTGCGCCGCGGCGTCGAGCGCCTGACCAGCCTCGGGCTGAAGGTGGTGGTCGGCGCGCACGCGCTCGACCGCCAGCACCTCGACTACCTGGCGGGCGACGACACCGCCAGGGCCGCCGACCTGCAGGCGGCCTGGTGCGACCCGGCCGTCTCCGGGGTGTTCTGCTGCCGCGGCGGGTACGGCGCGGGCCGCCTGCTCGGCCTGCTCGACTGGGACGCCATGCGGGCGGCCGGACCCAAGGTGCTGCTCGGGTCGAGCGACATCACGGCGCTGCACAACGCGTTCGCCATCGAGCTGGGCGTGTCCACGCTGCACGGGCCGATGGCCGCCTGCGACCCCATCGCCGGTGACGACGAGGGGCCGGAGCCGCGTACGTGGGAGAGCCTGCGCGAGGCGCTGTTCGGCACGCGTACCCTGGCCAGGGGTGACCGGGTGCTCGCGCCGGGGCGGGCCGAGGGGGTGCTGAGCGGCGGTAACCTGTCGCTGCTCGCGTCGATGTGCGGCACCAGGTGGCAGCCGTCGTTCGCCGGGCGGATCGCGTTCCTGGAGGACATCGGCGAGGAGCCGTACCGGGTCGACCGCATGCTCACCCAGCTCCTTCAGGCGGGCGCGTTCGACGGGGTGCGGGGGATCGCGCTCGGGTCGTGGGTCGACTGCGGCGACCCGTACCTGGTGCTCGAGGACCGGCTGAAGCCGCTCGGAGTGCCGATTCTGGCGGGGTTGCCGGTGGGACATGGGACGCCGCAGATGAGTGTGTGGCTTGGGGCACTTGGTGTTATCGATACCGAATCGTGCTCGCTGACCGGCGTGACCCGCAATCAGGAACAGGCAAGGTAGGAGGGACGAATCCGACAGAAAGGGACACGGCGCGTGAGCTTGTTCAGTCGTGACCGCGAGCCCCCGCGCCGCCCGGTGGAGGACGTCGACCTCGACTCGCTGGTGGCCCTCGTCGCGGAGTCCCTCGGATACTCCTTCGAGTTCGCCCACGACGGCCGCTCCGTGACGCTCAGCCCCACCGGCGACGGGCCCGTTGGCGACGGGACGGTCAGGGCCCCCGGTGACGGCGCCGAGCTGCTGGTCAAGCTGACCGGGCTGCGCCGCGAGGCCGGGCGCAGGGCCAGGGAGGACTGGCCGATGCTGGTCTCCGAGCACCTCGCGCACGCCGTGGCCACGTCCGGCGAGCGGTTCGACGTGTGCGACCTGGACCAGGCCAGACCCCTGCTGGGGACCCGCGTGGAGGCCGTGGACGAGGTGCCCGACCTGACCCGCGTGGTCGGCCGCCACCTCAACGCCGACCTGGTCGAACTGCTCACCGTGGGCGCGCGGCCCGTACGGCCCGAGGAGTCGGGGTGCTGGCCGCTGCCCACCGGGCAGGCCCTCGACCTGGCCGTGGCCAACGTACGCGGGCAGGACCGGCTGTGGCTGGAGAGCATCGGGCTGTCGGGCACGCCGGTGACCAGGCTGACCGCGGCGAGCCCGTCGGCCGCCACGCATCTGCGCTGGCTGGGGGAGTACCTGCCGGTGCCCGCCGACGGGGTGCTCGTCGTGCTGCCGGACCCGTACACGCTGCTCGTGCACCCCGTCGACGGGATCGGCGTCGTCCGGGCCATCGAGCGGTTGCGGGTGCACGCCGCCCGCACCGACGGGCTCAGCTCCCAGGTGTACTGGTGGCACCGGGAGCGGCTGACGCACATCAAGGCCGACATCGTCGCCCAGAGCGGGCAGACCAGGCTCGTGGTGGCGCCGCCGCCGGAGTTCGCCCGCGTCCTCGCCCGCCTGGCCGTCTGACGTTCCGGCGCCCGCCCTCCCCGGCGGGAAGGGCGGGCCGGGTGTCAGGGCCGGGTGTCAGGAGCGGTTGACGTAGTCGCGCAGGTGGATGGCCGTGAGCGAGTCGCCGTTGGCCACCAGCTCACCAGGGGTGCCGGAGAAGACCACCTGGCCGCCGTCGTGACCGGCCCCGGGGCCGAGGTCCACGATCCAGTCGGCGTGGGCCATGACGGCCTGGTGGTGCTCGATGACGATGACCGTGTTGCCGTCGTCGACCAGGCGGTCGAGCAGCGACAGGAGCTGGTCCACGTCGGCCAGGTGCAGCCCGGTGGTGGGCTCGTCCAGCACGTACGTGCTGCCGTTCCTGGCCATGTGGATGGCCAGCTTGAGCCGCTGCCGCTCGCCGCCCGACAGCGTGGTGAGCGGCTGGCCCAGGCCCAGGTAGCCGAGGCCGACGGACACCAGGCGGTCGAGGATCGTGCCGGCCTGGCCGCTGGGGAAGAACTCGCGGGCCTCGGCCACGGGCATCTCCAGCACCTCGCTGATGTTCTTGCCGCGCAGCCGGTACGTCAGCACCTCCGGCGTGAACCGGCGGCCCTCGCACTGCTCGCACACCGAGGCCACCGTGGCCATCATGGCCAGGTCGGTGTAGATGAGCCCGATGCCCTTGCAGGAGGGGCAGGCGCCCTCGGAGTTGGCGCTGAACAGGCCCGCCTTGACCCCGTTGGCCTTGGCGAAGGCGGTGCGGATCGGGTCGAGCACGCCGGTGTAGGTGGCCGGGTTGCTCCGCCGCGAGCCGCGGATCGGCGACTGGTCGGCCACCACCACGCCGTCCAGCCCGGCCACGTGCCCGTGGATCAGGGAGCTCTTGCCCGACCCCGCCACGCCCGTCACCACGGTCAGCACGCCGAGCGGGAGGTCCACGCTCACGTCGCGCAGGTTGTGCAGGGTGGCGTTCCTGATCGGCAGGTGGCCGGTCGGCTTGCGGACGTCGTCACGCAGCCGGACGCGGTGGTCGAGGTAGCGGCCGGTCAGCGTGCCGGAGGCGGGCAGCCCGTCGAGGTCGCCGGCGTAGCAGATCCGGCCGCCGCTGGTGCCCGCGCCCGGCCCGAGGTCCACCACGTGGTCGGCGATCGCGATCGTCTCCGGCTTGTGCTCGACCACGAGCACCGTGTTGCCCTTGTCGCGGAGCTGCAGCAGCAGGTTGTTCATCCGCTGGATGTCGTGCGGGTGCAGCCCGGCCGTGGGCTCGTCGAAGACGTACGTGACGTCGGTCAGGCTGGAGTTGAGATGGCGCACCATCTTGACCCGCTGCGCCTCGCCGCCCGACAGCGTGCCCGACTCGCGGTCGAGGCTGAGGTAGCCCAGCCCGATCTCGACCAGCGAGTCGAGGGTCGAGCGCAGCCCCTCCAGCACCGGCCCGATCGCCGGGTTGCCGATGCCGCGCACGAAGCCGGCCAGCTCGTTGATCTGCATGGCCGAGCAGTCGGCGATGTTCCTGCCGCGGATGCGGGCCGAGAGCGCGGCCTCGTTCAGCCGGGTGCCGCCGCAGGACGGGCAGGAGGCCGGCCTGAGCGCGCGGTCGGCGAAGGCGCGCGCCGCGGGCTGCAGCGAGTCGCGGTCCTTGCCCAGGTAGCTGCGCCGGACGCGGACGGCCAGGCCCTCGTAGGTGAAGTTGCTGGTGCCGTACTTGAGCTTCGTGGCGGGCTTGTGCAGCAGGTCGTCCCACTGCTCGGGGGTGAAGTCCTTCAGCTTGACGGCGGGGTCGAACAGCCCGGAGCCGGCCACGACCTGCCAGGACCAACTGTCGACGGGGTAACCAGGGGCCTTGATCGCGCCCTCGTTCAGCGACAGCTCCCGGTCGACCAGCTCGTCCACGTCGATCTCCGTCGCCTTGCCCAGCCCCTCGCACCGGGGGCACATGCCCTCGGCGAGGTTGAAGCTGAAGGCGCCCGCCGAACCTACGTGGGGCTCGGCGATCCGGCTGAAGATGATCCGCAGCATGGTGTGCGCGTCGGTGGCGGTGCCCACGGTGGAACGGGCGTTGGCGCCCATCCGCTCCTGGTCCACGATGATCGCCGCGCTCAGGTTGTGCAGCGCGTCGACGTCGGGACGGGCCAGGCTCGGCATGAACGCCTGGACGAACGCGGTGTACGTCTCGTCGATCAACCGCCGCGACTCCGCCGCGATGGTGTCGAAGACGAGCGAGGACTTGCCGGAGCCGGACACTCCGGTGAAGACGGTGAGACGCCGCTTGGGGATCTCAAGGGAGACGCCCCTGAGGTTGTTCTCCCTCGCGCCACGGACCTGGATGTGGTCGTGGCTGTCCGCGGCGCTGTGATCGCGCGACTGTACGGTGCTTGCCTGGTGGCTGGAGAGCACGGAACCCTTCCATCTCGGCCGACTATTTATGCTGTAAGGGGATTGGCCGGGACAGCTTACATCGACGCGGGGATGATCGGGCGGCGCGACAACAGGTCGTGAACTCGTGGGGAACGACCGGCGATCGCCGTCGCAGGTCACCGCCCCTCTGGGTACCGTGACAGCGGTGGTGGAGAACGTCGGCCGGAGTTCGTCGAGTTGCTGGGGAATCATCGTGAGTCCGGCGTGCGCGCGATGCTCGCGCACGGGAGGCTCGTCTCGCTCGTGATCGACCCCCGCCTGCTGCGCGAGCGGCCCGAGATCGTGGCCGGGCGCGTGGCCGAGGCGGTGGACGGGGCCTTCGGCCGGGAGGTCCCCGGCGAGGAGGCCGTGCCGTTCGTCGAACCGCTGGCGCTGGCCAGGGAGCTGCGCGCCGTGCGGGCCGATCTGGACGTGCGGATGGCGCGCGTGACGGCCTCGATCGAGGTGAGCGCCGCCGCGCTGCGCGCGGAGGCCGAGGTGCCGTCAGGGGTGCCGGGGATCGAGCTGGGCGAGTTGTTCGACCGGCTCGTGGAGATGCTGGAGACGATCGGCGGTGTGCGCGATGACGACGTGCGCGGCAGGTCCGAGGGGCTGGTGAGCGCCGTGTGCGCGCCTGGGCCGCGGCTGGTGTCGCTGAGTGTGGCGCCGCGCGCTCTGTACGGCGGGACGCGGGCGCTGGGGGAGCGCGTGACCGCCGCGGTCAACGCCGCCCTGGACGACCTGGACGCGGCGGTGCTGCGGCGGCGGGCCGAGGCCGGTGCCGGCACCGAGCAGATCATGGCCACGGTGGCGGAGCTGAGGGAGCTGAGCGTGCAGCGGATGCGGACGTACGCGCAGGGCATGTCCGCGATGATGGCCGGAATCCGGCCGCGTTCGTAAGGGGAGAGTGTGGGTGACCCGAGGGGGAACGTGTGGGTGACGGGCTGAGAGCCGACGACCGGGTCCGGCCGCGCCGCGTGGCGAGGGGCGTCGCCACCACGTGCGCGGAGGCGGCGGCGCGAGCCAGCGCCTTCCACGAACGCATGGCGGCCTACGGCACCCCCTGGGGCGTCAACAATCCCGTCAGCCGGGCCCTCGGCCTGTGCTACCGCACGGCTCGGGACGAGCACGCGGCCCGCCACCCGGGCCACCCCGCCGCCTGTCTCGCCGGGCGGGAGACTGTGGGCCGGGCGGGCGACGGGGCGGGTGGCGGGGCACGCGGCACGGCGGGTGGCGGGGCGGCCGTCGCCGGTGGCGTCCGGTGAGCCTCGAACTGCCGGCCGCGCTGGCGCCGATCGAGGTGTTCCTCGGGCGGGTGTACTCCGACGGTGACGAGGAGGCGCTGGTCCGGATGGGCGACGAGCACGACGAGCACGCCGCCGCCATGCGGGAGCACCAGGCCGCGGGCGCCGCGGGGGAGCCGCACCACGACGCGGCCGGCAGCGAGACCCGGGTCCTGGGGCTCGGGCTGAAGGTGTCGGCCTCGATCGTGCTCGCCCACAAGGGCGTCACCCTGCTCCAGTACGCGCTCACCGCCGCCGCGCTGGCCGAGACCGTGGCGACGGGCGGGGCGACGGGCGGGGCGACGGGCGGGGCGACGGGCGGGGCGACGGGCGCGACGCTGGCGCCGTTCGTCCGGCAGGCCGGGCAGCAGGCGCTCGACGCCGTGGCGACCGTCACGGTGAACGAGCTGCTCACCTGAGACCACAGGGGTTCATGGCCGGCTGGGAGGCGGCCCTGTCCTGCGGACGCTGAGGATCGCGATGTCGTCGCGCGGCATCGACCGGGTGAAGACCCGCAGGTCCTCGCCCAGCGTGCTGGCGAGGTTGCCGGGCGGGGCCTCGGCCCAGGCGTGCAGCCGCTCCTCCAGCGGGTAGAAGTGGCCGCCCGGGTCGCGGGCCTCGGTCACCCCGTCGGTGCACAGCAGCAGCGTCGCGCCGTACGGGAACGTGAAGCGCACGCGCCTGCGCGGCGACTTCGCCAGCGCCGCCAGGCCGAGCGGCACGGCGGGCTCACCCAGGTTCACCTGATAGGCGTCGCCGTCGTGCAGGATGTACGGGGGGATGTGGCCGCAGTTGACCACCTCGACCGACTCGTTCGTCTCCGGGCCGAAGTCGAGCACGAGGGCGGTCACCAGCCGCTCCACCTCGCCCCTCCTGGTGGCGAAGAAGTTGTGCCTGACCACGGAGTTCTCCAGGGCGGCCACGACGCCCGTGAGCGTCTCCTCCCGGTAGGCCGCCTCCCTGAACGACCCCAGCAGCGCCAGCGCCGTGCCGATCGCCGACAGGCCCTTGCCCTGGACGTCCGCGATGATCACCCTCGTGCCGCGCCGGGAGACGGCCACGTCGTAGATGTCGCCGCCGACGGCGGCCTCCTCCTCCACAGGGTGGTAGAGGCCGTCCATGGTCACCTGCGCCGTACGGAGGGGCAGGGGGCGCACGATGAGTTCCTGGAGGGCGGTGGCCGCCGAGCGCAGCCGGTAGACCTCGTCCTCGCGGCTCACCCGGTAGCGGCAGCCGATCACGCTCAACACCCCGAACACGCCGGTGAACCCGACCGCCAGCAGGATCTCGGCGGGCGCCGCGCGCAGGTAGAAGGCGGTGCACACCTCCACCACCAGCACCCACGCGGACGCGACGACCGTCTGCCAGACCGCGCCGAGGGCGGACACGATGGCCGGTAGGAAGATCAGCAGCGGGAAGAGGCGCAGCGCCGTGCCCGTGATCACGTCGAGGGCGACGATCACGAAGGTGACCACGACGAGGCCCACCACGAACACCGGCGTCCACAGGTATGGCCCGGTCCTGCGCCGCGGTCGCCGCCGAGGGTTGTCCGTCACTGTTCCCCCTTCACCCCCATGTCATCTTCTATCAGTCTGTTTCCCCTCTCCGACGCGTTGGCGCGCACCCTTGACCCCAGCTTGCCCCGGCAGCCGAAAGAGAACGGCAGGGGGCGCATTCGCGCGAATATTCGGGGCGGCCGTTGTTCGGTTGTTCCCTGTCGTTCTTTCTGGTTTTCCAGCTAGGAAATTCTGGAGGCGTTCTGTGGAGGTGCTAATTCGTGTCGGTGCTCTTTCCTGGGTGGGGTGAGGGGGTGATCGATGACGCTGTGTACTGGAAGGATAGGTAGTGCTGCTACGCAAAGTAAACAGCGCTGTCCCTTATGGCGGTATTTGCTGGCGTACGACGGTAAATCTTCGTGGGGTGTGGAGGGCGATTGTGGGTTCTCACTTTCTTTTAATCGCCAAACGCGTTGACATAGGAAATTGATCTTGTAAGCATCTGAGTTGAGAAGCGGGTGCGGCGGCGAATTCATGTCAGGAAAGGGAGCGGTCCTCATGGACATCGAGCACGACTGGACCCTGTTGCCGGCCGTGGTCGTCCGCGGCGCCGGGTTCGCGTGGGAGCTCGTCCTGTCCCTGGTCTATCCCAGGGCGGCGGAGGCGGCCGTGGCGGTCGTACGGCTGGAGAGACGGGCACTCGACCTGCTCGCCGACGCACCCGCGTGCGGCGCGGGCCCCCCTCGGGAAGGGGCGGCGGAGGGCGGGCGGTTGCCGCGCGGGCTGCGGGGGCGCCTGCGTGACCTGCGCCCGCTGCCGCCCGGCACGCCGCTTCCCGGCCACTGGCCGGCGGCGTGGAACGAGGTGACGGGGCGGCTGGAGGAGGCGCGTCTCACGCTGGCCCGGCTGGTCCCGGGCGACGCGGCCTTCTCGCGGACGGCCGTGAACGGCCTCCTGGCCGACGAGCGCTTCCTCGACGCGCTCGTGTGCGCCGAGCCCGGCCTCTACCGGGAGCTGCGGAGCGACGCGGCCAGGGGAGGCCCGCACCGGGGTGTCGTGGGGAGCACGCACAGAAACACCGCCGGGCGCTCTGAGCGGGGCGGCGCCGGGGGAGGCGCCGACGGTGCTGGTGGTGCTGGTGGTGCTGGTGGTGGCGCGCTGCGCAGGAGGCTCGCCTTCCAGGTGCAGCGGCTGTCGGCCGCCTGCGAGACGGAGGGGTGCTACGGGCCCGTCAACTACGGGAGCGTGGGGCCCGGCCCGTCTGGCTACGTCTGGGCGGGGCATCGGGTGTGGGCGCGGCGGGTGGCGCACCCGGCCGCGCAGGTGAGCGAGGCGCTCCAGCAGCGCATCCTCGCCGACCCCGCGCTCGCGGCGGGGCTGGTGCCGCGGCGCAAGACGTGGACGGGGGCGGTCGCCGACGGGGCGGCGTTCGTGGGGCACTGCGACGGCGGCCGTATGCTGGCCGAGATCGCGGCCGAGACGGGGACGGGCATGGAACGCGCCTCGGCGGCGCTGGCCGTCGCGGTGCGGCGTGGCCTTCTCACCCACGACCTCTGCCCGCCCGCCACCGTCTGCGACCCGCTTGGCTGGCTGCGCGAGCGCCTGTCCACCAGGACCCCGGTCTCCCCTCCGCCCTCCGGGGCACCGGGCCTGCCCGGGCGCGGGCGCGTCAGGGGAGCGGACGCCTGCGAGTGCGGCCTCACCAGAGCCGAGGTCGGCGAGCCGCCGGGGGTGCCGGGTCTCGCGGAGGCCGGCGAGCGCTCCGGGGTACGGGAGCCCTCGGGGGCGCTGGGCTTCACGGATGGCGGCGAGCGCTCCGGGGTACGGGACCCCTCGGAGGCGCTGGGCTTCACGGATGGCGGCGAGTCCTCCGGGGTACGGGAGTCCTCGGAGGCGCTGGGCTTCACGGACGGCGGCGAGTCCTCCCGGGTATGGGGGCCCTCGGAGGCGCGGCGGCCCGCCGACGTGCGCGAGACCCCCGAGGGGTGCGAGCGCGCCGACCGGCCTGAGCCGTCCGAGGCGCGGGGGGTGCGCGGGCGGGGGCTCGTGGAGGCGTCCGGGGCGACCAGGCGGAGGTTCGTGGCCTCCGCGGACGTACCGGCGCAGCGCGGGCGGGCCGGGACGAAGCCGGTCCAGGACGCGGAGCTGCCGACGGCCCGGCGCGTCGACGAGATCGGCGAACTGCTCGCCCATTACCCCACCGCGTCCCCCGATGTGAAGCTGGCCGTGCAGCGCCGCGTCCAGTCGCTCGCCGGGGGCGGGCGGTGCGACGACCGGGCGACCGTGCATGAGGCCGCCGCCGGGACGCTGCGGGTCGCGGTGGGCGGCGCGCTCGCGGCCGACCTGCGCGAGCGGGTGCCCCGGGTGCTCGGCNNCTCGGCCTGCTCGCCGAGGAGGCCGAGCTGACCAGGCTGCGGACCAACCGGCTGCTGGCCGGGCGGCTCGGCCCGGGCACGTACGAACTGTCCGAGGCCCTGCGGGCGACCGGCGACCTCGAGATCGAGCACGGCGGCAGGCTCGCCGAGCGCGTGGCGGCCCTCGTACGCGAGGCCCCGGCGGGCACGTCCGAGCTGGACCTCGCCGGGCTGCTCGACGAGCCCGCCCCACCGGCCGCGCCCGTGCTGTGCTCGGCCGACGTCATGGTGGCGGTGTCCGCGCTGGAGGCGTACGAGTCGGGGACGACGCCGCTCGTCCTCGGCCGTCTCCACGACGCGGTGCTGCTCACCCCCTGGGCCCTGCAGTTCCACGACGAGGCCGCCGCGTGCCTCGCGGAGCGGGACGCGGCGGTCGGGCGGGCCCTGTCCGGGTTCCGCGTGCTGAACGTCATCTCGCGCCGCACCGGCGGGGTGCCGCCGCTGGAGCTGCCGGGGCCCGTGCTGGAGCTGGGCGGCGTGGCGGCCGACCAGGACCGCCGCCGCATCGGGCTCGACGAGCTGTACGTGCACAGCGACGGGCAGCGCGCCGTCCTGCACGCCAAGGGGATGGAGGAGCCGCTGCTGTTCCACAACGGTGAGCACGACACCGCCCTGCACACCGCGCTGGCGCTGCCCAGGGTCCGGTTGCCCCGACTGCTCGACGGGCCGCAGACACCCCGGCTGACCTGGGACAACGTCGTCATGTCGAAGCGGCGCTGGCAGGTGGGGCGGGCCTCGTTCGAGGAGCTCGGGCAGGCGGGCGGCGATCGCGACCTCCTGGTGGCGATGGCCCGCCTGAGGGAGACGCACGACCTGCCGGTCGCGTTCTTCGCCTCGACGGGACGTGAACGGGAGCCCGCCTACGTCGACACGCGCTCGCCCGCGCTCCTGGAAGGGCTGGCCCACCTGGCGGCGGGGACGGACCGGGTCACGCTGACCGAGGTGCTGCCGGGGCCGGACGAGTGCTGGCTGCGGGAGGGCGCACAGCGGTTCGCCGCCGAACTGCGCTGCGTCTACCTGCGGGCAGCCGGGGAAAAATGGGACACCGCCGGCACCCTTCGCACAGAGAGAGGCGGCGGGGCGGATCGCGACGGCCGCTCCGGGTGGGCGCCCCGGGCGAGCCCGCCGCGGCGGCCTCTGGTGCACCCGTACCCGTGGCCAGGAGGTGGTTGATCCGCCGGTGCGCGGGGTCTTCCGCGGCCCGGACGGACCGGCGGCCGAGTCACCTGGGAGCTGGGGCACCATAGAGACGTGACACCGAGCACCACGAAGGTGGATGAGCTGGCCGGGCTCGTCGCCCGGGGCGGGGTGGCCGTGCTCAGCGGGGCGGGGCTGTCGACCGAGTCGGGCATCCCCGACTACCGGGGCCCGACCGGCCGGGCGCGGCGCGCGGAGCCGATGACGTACCAGCGGTTCGTCGGCAGCGCGCAGGCCCGGCAGCGATACTGGGCGCGCAGTCACGTCGGCTGGCGGGAGATCGGCCATGCCCGGCCCAACGCCGGGCACCGGGCGGTGGCCGCGCTGGAGCGGCACGGCCTGCTGACCGGCATCGTCACGCAGAACGTCGACGGCCTGCACCAGGCCGCCGGGGCGCGGCGGGTGATCGAGCTGCACGGCGGGCTCGACCGCGTGGTCTGCCTGTCGTGCCGCGAACGCACCCCGCGCGCCGAGCTGGAGCACCGGCTGAGCGAGGCGAACCCCGGATGGGAGGCCGACGGCGTGATCAACCCCGACGGCGACGCCGTGCTCACCGACGAGCAGGTGGCGGGGTTCCGGATGGTCGACTGCACGGGCTGCGGCGGGCTGCTCAAGCCGGACGTGGTGTTCTTCGGCGAGAACGTGCCCCGGCCGCGCGTGGACGAGTGCTTCGCCGTGGTGGGCGGGGCGCAGGCGCTGCTCGTGCTCGGGTCGTCCCTGGCGATCAGGTCGGGGCTGAGGTTCGTCACCAAGGCCGCCGCGCTCGGCCTGCCCATCGCGATCGTCAACCAGGGGCCGACGGGCGCGGACGCCGACGCGTCACTCACCCTCGACGCCCCGCTCGGCTCGACCCTGACCGATCTCACCGCTCTTCTCGGGGCAGAATAGTGCCCATGCCCGCCCGCACATGCCCCTGCGGTCTGCCCGCCGACTACCCCGACTGCTGCGGCAGGTTCCACCGGGGCGAGGCGGCGGCCGCCACCGCCGAGCAGCTCATGCGCTCCCGCTTCGCCGCGTTCGGCGTGCGCGACGAGGGTTACCTGCTGCGCACCTGGCACCCCACCACCCGCCCGGCCCGCGCCGGGCTGGACAAGCGGGTGACGTGGGTGCGGCTGGAGGTGCTGGAGAGCACCGGGGGCAGCGTCGTGCACACCGAGGGCACCGTACGCTTCCGCGCCCACTACCTCGACCGTGGCCGGCCGGGGGAGATGGAGGAGCACAGCCGGTTCGTCCGCCACGAGGGCCGCTGGGTCTACCTGGGCGCACTGTAGCTGGGCGCACTGTAGCTGGGCGCGCTGTAGTTGGGCGCACCGTAGAACGCGCGGGAGGGCGCGGCGGGGAGCAGTGGGAGAGCCGGGTCGAGGACCTGCGGCCGGGTGCGGAAACGGGCGTCCGGAAATGGGCATGATGACCGCATGACGATCTCAGCAGACGAGTTGCTCACCACCACGCGCAGCGTGCGCAAACGCCTCGACCTCACCCGTCCCGTCCCGATGGGTCTGGTCCGCGAGTGCCTGGAGATCGCCCTTCAGGCGCCCACCGGGGGCAACGCCCAGGGCTGGCACTGGATCGTGGTGACCGACGCCGCCAGGCGCAAGGCGATCGGCGACTACTACGGGCGCTCGTGGCGCAGATACTACGACTCGGAATCCTCGGCCGGGAACCTGTTCCAGGACGACCCGGCCCGGTCGGTGGCGCAGCGGCGGGTGTCCGACAGCGCCGCCTACCTGGCCGACCGGATGGGCGAGGTGCCGGTGCTGGTGATGGCCTGCATCACGGTGCCCGGCGGCCTGCCCGAGGGCAACCAGGCCGGGCTCTGGGGGTCGTTGCTGCCGGCCGCGTGGAGCTACATGCTCGCCGCCCGCGCCCGCGGTCTGGGCACGGCCTGGACCACGCTGCACCTGGCGTACGAGGGCGAGATCGCCGAGCTGCTGGGCATCCCCGGTGACGTGCGGCAGGGCGTGCTGGTGCCCACGGCGTACTACACGGGGGAGACGTTCCGGCCCGCCTCCCGCCAGCCGCTCGACGAGGTGCTCCACCTCGACCACTGGTGAGAGGGCACGTGGCCGGGTCGTCAGCGGGCGACGCGGTACCAGATGTTGGTGGCGTGCGGCACGTGGCTGACGCCGAGCTGTTCGAGCCTGATGTTCGTGCCGCCAGGGTGCGCGAACAGGCGTACGCCGTCGCCGAGCAGCACCGGCGTCACGATCGTGAGCACCTCGTCCAGTTCGCCCGCCTCCAGGCACTGCCGGGCGACGTCGGCGCCGAGCACGTTGACGTACTTGCCGCCGGCGGCGGCCTTCGCCGCGGCGACGGCACTCGCCAGGTCACCGGCGAACTCCACGCCCGGCACCGGCGTCTCGGGGATGTGGTGCGTCAGCACGAACTGGGGCCCCTCCCAGCCACCGCCGAACGCCTCGCCCTCGTTGTCCGTGTCCCGGTACGGGTCGTCGCCACGGAAGGTGCGGTTGCCCGCCAGGATCGCGCCCACCTGGCCGATGAGGTCGTCGACGAGCGGGTTCGGCCCCGTGAACGGGGCCAGCCAGGACATGTCGCCCCCCGGCCCCGCGATGAAGCCGTCCGCCGACACGCTCACCGAGTACAGCAGCTTGCTCATGTTCCACCTCTCGAAAGGGTCGCCGAGATTCAGACGGCGGATCTCGGCGGGACTCATCGCAGCGGTCGGCCCAGCTCCTCGCGGAAGGCGGCGCGGGCCCGCGCGAACGCCTCCAGGTCGAGCACCGCCCCCCGGTGCGGACCTGCGGTGATCGGCTCCTCGTGGAACCGCGCGGGAAGCTCCTCCTCCAGCCGCGCGGGGAACCCGTCGCCCTCCGGTCGCGCGGCGGCCTCCCGCAGGGCGTACGCGCGCATCTCGTCCAGCCGGGCCTGGCCCGCCGCCAGCAGGTCCGCCGGTGTGAACTCCGTCCCCAGCACCGCCGTGACCAGGACGGCCAGACGGTCGACGGTGAGCGGCCGGGTCGGGGAGGAGGCGAAGACGCACACGTTGAGCGCGTCGAGCCCGCTCCACAGCCGAAGCAGCCGGGCGCTGCGACGGCCGCGCTCCTCGTCCAGGTCGCCCGCCGGGGCCGGGGCGGCGCCGACGCGGGCCGCCTCGGGGAAGCTGTACGCGAGCCCGGCGACGGGGTCGAAGTCGAGGTCGTGCTCCAGGGCGTCGTAGCGCGGGCCGCCGGGCGCGACCGCGTAGCCGAGGCCGATGCCCGGCTGCGGGCGCGGGTCGAAGCACGGCAGCTCGGCGCCCTTGACCGTCATCGCGTACGCCTCCGCGCCCGGCCCGATGCGCCGCGCCGCCCGCGCCGAGCCCTCCGCGAGCAGGTCGCCCAGCGGGCCGGACCTGGCGGCCACGTCCGCGATCAGCCCCGGCAGCGCCGCCGCGTCCCCGAAGGCGGGGCCGCCGGGCAGCAGGCCGCGCTCGGCGCACTCCATGGCGAACGCGAGCGTTCCGCCCAGCGAGACGGGGTCGAGGCCGAGGTCGTTGCAGCGGGCGTTGGCGGCCAGGACGGTGTCGAGGTCGTCGATGCCCAGGTTCCACCCGAGCGACAGGAACGCCTCCTGCCCCAGCCCACCCGTCCGCCGCTCACCGAGGCCACGCATGGCCGTCGCGTCCGCTGCGGCCTCCTGCCCGGAAGCGCGCGCACCGGGCTCCGGCGTGGGCGTGGGGCGGGACGGCGGGGCGTAGACCTTGAGGCAGTCGTTCGGGCAACCGGGGCAGGAGCCGGTGGTGGAGACGGCGCGGCCGGCGTAGTCAGCGGCGGCCGGGACGCGCAGGCCGGGCGGGCCGGGCACCGAGAAGTTGCGCACCGCGGCGTACCCCGGGTCGAGCGGGTCACCTGCCCACCCCGCGAACCCCGGCTCCCCGGCCTGGAGAGCGGCGAGCGGGTTCGTGGCCAGCGCCGCCCGATAGTACGCGGCCAGCTCCGCGACCGCCGCCGGGTCGGCGACCTCGACCGGCGCGTCGCCCACGCACACGACCGCCTTGAGGTTCTTGGACCCGAAGACCGCCCCCAGCCCGTATCGCCCGGCGGCGAAGGCGTGGTCGGTCACCACGCTCGCGTACCGGACGAGGCTCTCCCCTGCCGGGCCGATCGCCGCCACGTGCGCGCCCGCGCCGTGCCGGGACCGCAGCGCGTCGGTGGTGGCGGCGACGCCGAGCCCGCGCAGCTCCGCGCACTCGTGCACGCTCAACTCCCCGCCCGCCACCAGCACGTACGACAGCCGCTCCGCCCGCCCCACGACCGCCACCGCCTCGGCCCCGGCGGCCCGCATCCCCGCCGCGAACGGCCCGAGTGCGTGCGCCTCCCCGGCCACCCCGGTCAACGGCGACTTGGCCAGGAACACGGCCTTGGCCAGCCCCGGCGCGGCCGTACCGCCCAGCCTCCCGGCCGCCACGTACAGCAGGGCCCGAGGGTCGTACGGATCGAGCCCGGCGGGCGTCCGCTCACTCATCAACCGCAGCCCGAGAACGGATCCCCCGTAGTGCCCCCTCTCCGCGGACCGATCTTCCCGCTCCACGTTCCCGCTGGTCACATCCACAATGAACGGCATGACAAATCCTCCTAGAGCCAGGAGCGGCACGACATCACACCTCGCCCGGCGGACGCAAGCCGTCTACGAAGTCCCGGCGACCCGCCGCGCCGTTTGAGACGGCCCCGCCGCCGCACCGGTAGGTTGCGTTGCCATGGAGGCACGCCCGCAGCACCCACGACTCCACCGCCGCAGTCAACGCCACCGCCGGGGCCGCCCGCCCGCCGCGGCGACCCTCCCCACCGCTGCGCCCACCGCCGCGCCCACCGCCGGGCCCATCTCCGCGCCCATCCCTGGGCCCATCCCCGGGCCCATCGCCAGGCCCATCCTCGTGCCCGTCTCCCGGGGGATCCTGGCGCGCCTCGCGGCGTTGTCCGCGGTGGTCTTCGCGGTGGCGGCCTGCGCGATCCCCGCCGACGGCGCTCGCGGCGTTCCGGCGCGCGGGCCCTCCGCCCAGGAGCACACCGCGACTCCCGCCCCGTCGGCGAGTGCCGAAGCCGCGCGGGAGGAGCCGCTCCCCGCGCCCGACGAGAAGATCCCCGAGAACGCCACCCGCCTGGCCACGGCCCTGCGCGACACCACCGCCAAGCTCGGCGAGGCCATCGACGCCTGGACCGAGGGCGGCTCGGCGGCGTCCGCCCGGCCGCCCGCGGACGTCGAGCTGCTGGCCCTGTACCAGCAGCGCATCTATCGCCACGCCGCCCGCCACCCCGAGCTGGCCTCCCGCGCCTTCGCCCGCCTGCCCGCCGGACTGGCCGCCCAGGCCAAGGACAACACGGCCGCCATCCGCGGGCTGCTCGCCCTGGCCAGGCCCATCAAGCCGTCGGCCGTGTTCAAGACCCAGCGGGCCCGCCCGGCCGCCGAGCTGCTCGGCCTCTTCAAGAAGGCCGAACGGCGGTTCGGGGTGGAGTGGGAGGTGCTGGCGGCGGTGATGTTCGCGGAGACGAAGTTCGGCCGGGTGAGGTCCGACAGCCACGCCGGGGCCCAGGGGCCGATGCAGTTCATGCCGGCGACCTGGAAGGCGTACGGGCTGGGCGGCGACGTCCAGAACCCGCGCGACGCGGTCATGGGAGCGGCCAACTACCTCAAGGCCAGCGGCGCCCCGCGCGACTACCGGCGGGCGCTGCACGCCTACAACCCCTCGCAGGCGTACGTGGAGGCGATCCTGCTGCACGCCCGCCAGATCAAGCGCGATCCGCGGGCGTACTACGTCTACTACAACTGGCAGGTGTTCGTGCTGACCACGGCGGGCGAACGCCGCCTGACCGGCCCCTAGACGTGGCCCGCCGGTCCGGGGGCGGTCAGGCGTGGTCGGCGCAGCAGGGGGTGGGGTTCGGCACCTCGGCCGGGGTGAGGCGGCCCTCGGCGGCCGGCATGGTGAGCAGGGTCATGAGGCCGTCCCGCCAGACGGGCCTGACGTGGTCGTTGGTGACCACCGGCACGTCGTCGGCGGGCGGGCCGGGAGAGGCCAGCACGAGCACCCGGTCGATGGCCGAGCCGTCGCGGATGGCGCCCGCGCCGAGGGTGCCGGTGAGCAGGTCGCGGCCGGGGAAGGTGACGACCCGCCCGCCGCGGCGCTCCGCGTGCTCGGAGACGGCGAACGCCGCCCCCGCCGCCAGCGGCCCCGTACGCGCGTCGCCCAGCGCCCACGACAGCTCCCACGACAGCTCCGGCGCCGACTCCGCCATCAGCTCCGACACCGTTGCCGTGATGGGTTCTGGCACGGCCAGCGAGCAGGCGACGTGCGGCTCGTCGCCCGCCTGCCCCGCCGGGACGAAGTGGGTGCAGCCGACCGCGTCGCCGGGCAGGCCGAGCGCCCGCGCCACGATGTGGAGCAGGTGCTCGGCCTCCTGAAGCGTCCGCGTCCCCGCGTCGATGCCCAGCACCAGCGGCCCGTCGGCGAGCGGCCCGTCGGCGAGCGCCGTGTTGGCGGGCCGCCCGTCGGCGTGCCGCTCGTCGGCCGTCGGCTCGACGAGCGACGGCCGGCCGGTCACCGGTTCGAGGTTCGTCAACGCGGCAGGATCCAGATCGGGTTGCTGTAGAACCACAGGTCGTTCCAGGGGTCGGCGTCGCCGTACACGTCGATCTGCGGGCCGTGCGGGTCCACCGCCGCGCCCAGCAGCCCCGGGGCGCTGCGCTTGCCGTCGGTGCCGCGCAGCCGCACGTACACCGGACGGTCGATGGCGTCGAGCCGGTAGGTGAAGGTGACGGTGCCGGTGCTCTTGTTCACCTCGTACGACTGCACGACCTTCGTGTTCGGCGTGGTGAAGGCGTCCTTGTCGGAGACCGGGCCGGTGACGTCGCCCTGGATGACGTCCACCCGGGCCAGCGTGGGGACGACCTGGACCCAGTTCGGCCGCCCGGCGAGGGTGATCTCGATGGCCAGCTCGACGCGGGCGCCCTTGCGCACCTGGAGGGTGTCGCCGAGCGTCACCCCGCGCTGCCCGGTGCCGGTCGGGCGGGCCCGCACCACCAGGCCGCTGATCAGGCCGCCGTGGTCGACCCAGATCCGTCCGGCGCGCAGGCCGTCCATGACCGCGCCGTAGGAGAAGTTCTGCGCGCCGACGTGCGTCCTGCTGTAGTAGCCGGGCCAGAAGTCGCCGGAGCCGAAGTTGGCCACGCCCTTGTAGACGGGGTCCTCGTAGCGGCCGTTGGCGTTGAAGTCGCTGCCGGGGCCGCGTTCGCTGGTGTCGCCGTGCACCGAGTGGGAGTCGGAGTTCGCGGTGATCCACCACGGCTTGCCCTCGGCCAGGAGGCTGTCCCACAGGCCGCCCACGGTCGCGGTCATCCAGTCGAACCCGCCGAAGGTCTTGTAGCTCTCGGCCGGGTAGCCGGGGAAGGAGTCGGCGCCGGGGTTGCTGTCGTAGAAGCCGCGCCCGCCGCCGGGGCCGTTCGGCTTGGGGATGCCGGCGGCCTGGTGGCCGGGGGCGCCCTCCATGCCGACCGCGATGGACGGCGCGGTGTCGCGCCAGCCCCGGATCTCGTGCGGGGAGTCGAGGCCCTTCCTGGAGGGGTGGTTGGCGAAGAACAGCGCGTCCGGGACCCGCCGCTTGCGTACGGCCTCGGCCAGGAAGTTCAGCCCGGCGATGGCCAGCGCCTCGTTCTGCGGCGTGTTGGAACTCGCGCCCTTCACCGACCCGTCGAAGGAGTTCTCGAACTCCTTGAGCGTCTCGACCTCGCCCCGCCCGGGGGCGACGAACACGGTGCCGTGCTCGGCCGCTGGAATGTTCCACTCCAGGCCCTGGAAGACCAGCGTGTCCTTGACGGCGGCGCGGGCCGCGACGATGTCGGGGTTGACCTTGTCCACCCCGATCTTGGCGTGCGTGGTGCTGCCGTGGTCGGTGATGACCATCCAGCCCAGGCCGTACGCGTTGCCGTGGCGTACCTGGTCGATGACCCGGTAGATGCCGTCGGAGCTGTACTGGGTGTGGATGTGGTGGTCACCGGCCAGCCACTGGTAGCCGTCCCTGGGCTCACGGCCGCGGCCTTCGTCCCGGGTGGTGGCGGCCGCCTGGCCCTGCGTGCCGAGCACGCCCACGGCGGTCAGCCCGGCGCCGAGCAGCCCGGCGCGGCGGAACATGCGCCGCCGGGTGAGCTGGTCCGGCGGCAGCTCGCCGTCGGGAATCGACAGGTCCCGCGCCTCGGCGGCCTCGTTGTCCCCGAGGCGCCCGTGCCCGTGCTCGTGGTCGTGCGTGTGGTCGTGCCCGTGGTGGTGGTGCCCATGGCTCATGGGGTGTTGCTCCGTCCCGCCGGGAGGGTGCTCCGGCTACGGCGGGAGCGTGGCGGAATCGGATGAACCGGACATGAACAGCGGAGGATCGGGAAGTGCCTGTCAGATGCCCGCTAAGGAGGTATTCGGGCGAAAGGGGGTGATCTGTCCGGACGAACCCGCGAAGGCTCAGGACAACCGCGACAGGGCGCGGGCGGCGTGCACCAGGGGCACGTGGCTGAACGCCTGCGGGAAGTTGCCGACCAGACGGTCGTAGCGCGGGTCCCACTCCTCCGCCAGCAGCCCCACGTCGTTGCGCAGCGCGAGCAGCCGCTCGAACAGGGCCTCCGCCTCCTCCTTGCGCCCCTGCATCGCCATGACCTCGACCAGCCAGAAGCTGCACGCCAGGAACGCGCCCTCGCCGCCCGGCAGGCCGTCCACGTCGTTGTCGGCGGCGATGGGGTAACGCAGGACGAGGCCGTCGGACATCAGCTCGTTCTCGATCGCCGCGACCGTGCCCTTCACCCTGGGGTCGTCGACGGGCAGGAAGCCCACCATGGGGATCATGAGCAGCGCCGCGTCCAGCTCCGTCGAGCCGTACGACTGGGTGAAGGTGTTGCGCCGCGCGTCGTAGCCCTGCTCGCAGATCTCCGCGTGGATGACGTCGCGCAGCGTGCGCCACTTGTCCACCGGCCCGGTACGCCCGAAGTTCTCGGCGTACCTGACCGCCCGGTCGAGCGCCACCCAGCACATCACCTTCGAGTGCACGAAGTGCCGCCGCGGCCCGCGGACCTCCCACAGGCCCTCGTCGGGCTCGTCCCAGTGGTCCTCCACGTAGTCGAGGAGCTGGCGCTGGATGCTCCACGCCCGGTCGTCGGCCGACAGGCCGCTGGTGCGCGAGACGTAGAGGCAGTTCATCACCTCGCCGTACACGTCGAGCTGGAGCTGCCTGACCGCCTCGTTCCCGATGCGCACCGGGCGGGAGCCCTCGTAGCCGTCGAGCCAGTCGAGGCGCAGCTCGGGCAGGCGGCGCTCGCCCGCGACGCCGTACATGATCTGCAGGTCCTGCGGTCGGCCGGCGATGGCGCGCAGCAGCCACGACCGCCAGTCGGCGGCCTCCTCCAGATAGCCGGAGCTGATCAGCGCGTCGAGCGTCAGCGTCGCGTCGCGCAGCCAGCAGAAGCGGTAGTCCCAGTTGCGCACCCCGCCGATGTCTTCAGGCAGGGACGTGGTGGGCGCGGCCACGATGCCGCCGGTCGGCGCGTACGTGAGGCCCTTCAGCGTGATCAGCGACCGGACCACGGCCTCCCGGTAGGGCCCCTGGTAGGTGCATCGGGCCAGCCACTCCGCCCAGAACGCCTCGGTCTCGGCGAGCTGCTCCTCGCACTCGATCTGCGGCGGCATCGGCTCGTGGGAGGGGTGCCAGGTGAACACGAACGGCAGCCGGTCGCCCTCCTCGACGGTGAAGGTGGCCCGGTGGGCGTAGTCGCCGCCCTTGAGCGGCACGGGGGAGTGCAGCCACACGGAGTCGGGCCCGCCGATGGCCTGCAGATGCCCGTCCGTACGCCGCACCCACGGCACGATGCGCCCGTAGTCGAAGCGCACCCGCAGTTGCGTGGAGACCTCGACGGAGCCGGAGACACCCTCGACGATGCGTACGACGTCGGGGTTGCGGTCGCGGGGCGGCATGAAGTCGATCACGCGGACGGTGCCCGTCGGGGTGTCCCACTCGCTCTCCAGGACCAGCGTGTCGGGGCGGTAGCGCCGCCGGGTCGCCGGTCTCCTGCCGGTGGGCCCGAGCCACCAGTGCCCGTTGCGCTCGCTGCCGAGCAGCGCCGCGAAGCACGAGGGGGAGTCGAACCTCGGCAGGCAGAGCCAGTCGATCGAACCGTCGCGCGCCACGAGCGCGGCCGACTGCATGTCACCGATCAGGGCGTAATCCTCGATCCGCATGCCCTAGAAGCTACTCGGCGCGGGGGTGATCCCGTGGCCGGGTCGATCATGTCGCGTCATGCCCGGCCCCGGTCACGGGATCACGTCAGGGGGAACCAGCGGGTCAGGAGCTGCGTCAGCGGCCCGATGGCCAGCGCGAACACCAGTGTGCCGACGCCCACCGTCCCGCCCATCAGCCAGCCGGCGAACAGCACGGTGACCTCGATGAGCAGGCGGGAGAGCCGTACCGAGAGCCCGAGCCGCATCAGGCCCGTCATGATGCCGTCGCGCGGGCCCGCCCCCATCCCGGCCCCGATGTACAGGACCGTGGCCAGCGCGATGGAGGACACGCCCAGCGCCACGTAGCACGCCTGGAGTGCCAGGTGCCCGGCCGCGGGCAGCAGGTACATCGCGGCGTCGGCGAACAGGCCGACGAACACCACGTTGCTGATCGTGCCGAGGCCGGGCCGCTGCTTCAGCGGGATCCACAGCAGCATCACCAGGGCGCCCACGATGATGATGACCGTCCCGATGGACAGCCCCGCGCGCAGGCCCACGCCCTGGTGGAAGACGTCCCAGGGGCCGTTGCCGAGGCCCGACTCGACCTGTAGTCCGATGCCGAGCCCGTACATCGCCAGGCCGCCGTAGAGCCGCAGGAGCCGGGCGGGAAGGGAGCTGGGTCGGGGGACGGTCGTCTCGCTCATGATGGCTCCACGGTGGCACCTTCGAACTTGCCAAAACAGGGCCAATCACGAAAAGTGGCCTTATGAGGCATATGTCAGCGGGACAGGTGGCCAGGCTGGTCGGGGTGGAGCCGGCGGCGCGGCCGTACTACCGCGCCCTCGCCGACGCCGTACGCAGGCTGATCATGGACGGCCAGATCCCCGTACGCGTCCGCATGCCCGCCGAACGCCACCTCGCCGAGACACTCAAGGTCAGCCGCACCACCGTCACCTCGGCCTACGACCTGCTGCGCGAACGCGGCTACCTGGAGAGCCGCCAGGGCTCGGGAAGCTGGACCGCCCTGCCCGACCCGGCCACGACCGCCGACAACCCGTGGCTGAGCACCGACGGCGACGGCCTCATCCAGCTCCACGCCGCCGCCCCGCCCGCGCCGTCGGCCCTGGCGGACGCCATGGCGCAGGCCGTGGCCGACCTGCCCCGCTACGGCATGGGCAACGGCTACGACCCCATGGGCCTGCCCACGCTCAGGGAACGCATCGCCGCCCGCTACACCGTCAGGGGCGTGGCCACCCGGCCGGAGCAGATCCTCGTCACCGCCGGCGCCCAGCACGCCGTCCAGCTCGTCCTCGGCCTGCTCGTCGGCGCGGGCGACCCGGTGGTGGTGGAGTCGCCGACGTACCCGCACGCCATCGACGTGGCCAGGCACCGCGGCGCCCGCATCGTCCCGGTCGGGATCTCCCACGAGGGCTGGCAGCCGGACGCGGTCGCCGGGGCGATGCGCCAGTCCGGGGCGCGGCTGGCCTACCTCATGCCCGACTTCCAGAACCCGACGGGCGCCCTCATGGAGGACCCCGTACGCGTCGCCGTCGCCGGCGCCGCCCGGCGGGCCGACACGCTGCTGCTGGCGGACGAGTCCTGGTCGGAGCTGGTCCTGGACGAGGTGCCGCACACCTCCCCGCTGGCCGCCTTCGACACCGACAGCCGCGTGATCAGCGTCGGGTCGGCCTCCAAGCTGTGGTGGGGCGGCCTGCGCATCGGCTGGATCCGCGCCACCGCCGGGCTGGCCCGCCGCCTGGCCAGCTTCCGCGCCTCGGTCGACCTGGCCAGCCCGGTCCTGGAGCAGCTCGTCGTGGCCCGCCTGTTCGACCGGCTGGAGGAGACGCGCGCCGAGCGCCGCCGCACGCTGCGGGCCTCGCGCGACGCCTTGGTGGCGGGGCTGCGCGAGCACCTGCCTGAGTGGACGTACGAGCTGCCGCGCGGCGGCGGCACCCTGTGGGTGCGCCTGGACCGCGGCGGCTCGACCCCGCTCGCGGAGGCGGCGGCCAGCCACGGCGTACGCCTCGCGCCCGGCCCCTGGTTCGGTCTGGGGGGCACCCTGGAGGGCTACCTGCGCCTGCCCTTCACCCAGCCGCCCCAGGTGCTGGCCGACGCGATCGCCCGGGTCAGGGCCGCCCGCGACCACGGCCCGCTCGGCCCGCCCCGCCCCTCGGACTCGCTGATCGCGATGGTGTGAGTGCTCAGTCCCCGCCGACGCCCCTGGCCAGCGGCGCCCGCCACTTGCGTCGCATGGCCGTGATCCGCAGCCCGAACGCCAGCACCGCCGCCGCCAGCGTGGCCGGCCACCCGTGCAGTCCGTACGCCGACAGGGCCGCCATCACCGCCGACCCCAGCAGGGCCGGCACCGCGTAGAGCTGCCGGTCGTACAGCAGGGTGGGGATCTCCCCGGCCAGCACGTCGCGCAGCATGCCGCCGCCCACCGCCGTGGTGACCCCGAGGAGGGTGGAGTGCAGGGGGCTGAGGCCGTACTCCATGGCCTTCTCCGTGCCGACCGCGCAGAACAGCCCGAGCCCGGCCGCGTCCAGCACGAGGATGGCCGGCATCACCCGGGCCACGTGCGGATGGAAGAAGAAGACGATCACCGTCGCGACCAGCGGCACCAGCACGTACCCGAGGCTCTGGAAGGCGGCCGGGCGCACGTTGAGTATGAGGTCGCGGACGACGCCGCCGCCCAGCGCGGTCATCTCGGCCAGCACCCCCATCCCGACCACGTCCAGCCGTTTGCGCACGCCCATGAGCGCGCCCGACAGGGCGAAGACGAAGATTCCCGCGAGGTCGAGTAGTTCAGACACGTTCGGAATGTCTACCGCATGAGAGGCTCATGGTGCTCCGCCATCATCGCCCGGAGCCTGCGGGCGAACGCGAACAGCGCCAGCCCCGCCACCACCGCCACGGCCGCCAGCAGCAGGTAGTACGCCGGCTCCGACAGCACCCGGCCGAGCCGCCCCGTCTGCCCGCCGACCGCGTCGCCCACCGACACCGAGATGAACCAGACACCCAGCATCTGCCCCTTGTACGCCTCCGGCGCCAGCTTCGTCGTCACCGACAGCCCGACCGGGCTCAGCGCCAGCTCGCCGAACACCTGGATCAGGTAGACCGCCACCAGCCACCACACCGACACCCTGCCGGGCCCGGCCAGCGCCGCCGCCACGGCCATGACCACGAAGCTCAGCCCTATCACGACCAGCGCGAACGCGAACTTCTGCGGCGTGCTCACCCGCGTGCCCAGCCGCACCCACAACGTCGCGAACACCGGCACGAAGACCATGATGAACAGCGGGTTGAACGCCTGCGTCGTGGCGGCCTGGATCGGGATGCCCGCCAACGACAGGTCGGTGTGGTCGGCGGCGAAGAACAGCAGCTTGCTCGGCGCCAGGTCGTAGATCATCCAGAAGACCGCCGCCGCCACGAACAGCCAGATGTAGGCCCGCATCCGGACGCGCTCGTCCTCGGACAGGCCGTGGCCGCCCAGCAGGATGAAGCAGAAGCAGACCACCGGCACGATCAGGATGACCACCGTGATGGCCACGGTGAACCGGTCGACGGTGAGCGTGCCGGTCGCCGCCCACGCTCCCAGCGCGAGCGCGGTCAGCGCGACGCCGAGCGTCACGAGGCGGCCGAGCCGGTGGCGCTCCCCGCGGGACAGGCGCAGGCCGGGGCGCTCGCCGACGCCGCGCAGGGCCCGCCCGCCCCAGACGTACTGGATCAGGCCCAGCGCCATGCCGATCGCCGCCACGCTGAAGCCCAGGTGCCAGCGGTCGCCCGCGGCCAGGTGGCCGACCACGATGGGGGCGAAGAAGGCGCCCAGGTTGACGCCCAGGTAGAACAGCGAGAACCCGGCGTCCCTGCGCCCGTCGTCCTCGTCGGGGTAGAGGCGGCCGACCATGACCGAGATGTTCGGCTTGAGCAGGCCGGTGCCGGTGATGATGAGCAGCAGCCCTAGCCAGACGAAGAACGGCGAGGTCACCGGGATCGCCAGGCTGATGTGCCCGAGCATGATGACGAACCCGCCCCAGAACACCGAGCGCCGCGCCCCCAGGATCCGGTCGGCGATCCAGCCGCCCGGCAGCGCCACGAGGTAGATGAGCGCGCCGTAGATGCCGACGACCGCCTGGGACGTCTCCTGCGACAGGCCCAGCCCCTGGTGCGCGGGCGAGGCGGCCATGAAGGTGGCCAGGATGGCGCGCAGGCCGTACCACGAGAAGCGCTCCCACATCTCCGTGCAGAAGAGCGTGGCCAGGCCCCAGGGATGCCCGAGGAACGTCCGCCCGCCCTCCCGCATCCACGCCCCCCGAAACACACTACGCGATCGTTCGATCACTTTACGTGAAGGGTGTTGGCGTTTTCTCACATGCGCTTGCCGCCACCCCGGGCCTGTGGTGCGATGCATGCCATTCATGCAAGTGAATACTGACTGGAGGCGGGTGCCATGGCCGATGTCCTCGAAGTCCGGGCCGAGATCGAGCGGCAGATCTCGGGCCGAACGGTGTGCGAACAGCTCAGGCAGACGGCCGAGCGGCATCACGACGCCCCCGCGTACTCCGACCCCGACGGCGACGGCTGGAGCACGCTGACCTACGGCCAGGCGCGGCAGCGGGTGCTGGAGATCGCCGCCGCCTTCGCCGCGCTCGGGCTCGAACCCGGCGAGGCCGTGGCGCTCATGATGGTCAACCGCAGCGAACACGTCCTGGCCGACCTGGGCACCGTGCACGCGGGCGGCGTCGGCTGCACGATCTACTCCACCTTCGCCCCCGACCAGATCGCGTTCGTGGCCACCGACGTCGGCGCCCGCTACGCCGTGCTCGGCGGCCGGGCCGAACTCGCCCGCTGGGAGCCGGTGC
Source organism: Nonomuraea antimicrobica (assembly GCF_039536965.1). NCBI lineage: Bacteria > Bacillati > Actinomycetota > Actinomycetes > Streptosporangiales > Streptosporangiaceae > Nonomuraea > Nonomuraea antimicrobica. The sequence continues at coordinate 105,307 of NZ_BAAAZP010000017.1, forward strand.
TCGACTCGCTGGACGGCCTCCGCAAGATCATCATGCTGGCGGAGACCCCGCCCGGCGAACGCTACATGAGCTGGGCCGACTTCCTCGACCTCGGCCGCGAGCGGCTGGCCGCCGACCCCGGCTCGATCGAGGCGCGCTGGCGCGCGGTCACCCCCTCCGACATGGCCACCGTGCTCTACACCTCCGGCACCACCGGCACCCCCAAGGGCGTGCCGCTCACCCACACCAACATCTTCTACGAGGTCGCCGCCACCGACCGGCTCACCTCGCTGCCCACGCGCGGCACGCAGATCTCCTACCTCACCTACGCGCACATCGCCGAGCGCGCCCTGAGCCTCTACCTGCCCCTGGCCAAGGCGTCCCACGTGTACTTCTGCACCGACCTGGCCAACCTGGCCGCCACGCTGGGACAGGTCAGGCCGATGGTGTTCTTCGGCGTGCCCCGGGTGTGGGAGAAGATGATGGCCCGCCTGCTGGCCGTCCTCGCCACCGGGCCCGAGGAGCGGCAGGCCGCCGTACGCGAGGCCATGGCGGCGGGCGCCGCGTACGTCGAGGCCGGCCAGCACGGCCACACCGTCACCCCCGAGATCCGGGCCGCGTACGAGAAGGCCGACGCCGCGTTGCTGTCGGTCATCCGCGGCATGATCGGGTTCGACCGCGCAGAGTGGACCGCCACCGGCGCCGCCCCGCTGTCCGCCGAGGTGCAGCGCTTCTACGCCGGCCTCGGCATCAAGGTCATCGACGTGTACGGCATGACCGAGACGACCGGCGCCTTCACCGGCAACAGCCCCGCCCGCTACCGCCTGGGCACCGTCGGCACGGCCGAGCCCGGCGTCGAGATCCGCATCGCCGAGGACGGCGAACTCCTCACCCGCAGCCCGCTCAACACCCTCGGCTACCTCAACCGTCCCGAGGCCACCGCCGAGTTGATCGACGCCGACGGCTGGCTGCACACCGGCGACATCGGCACGGTCGACGAGGACGGCTTCTACCGGGTCGTCGACCGCAAGAAGGAGCTGATCATCACGGCCGGCGGCGAGAACATCTCCCCGGCCGAGATCGAGAACCGCCTCACGGAGCACAGCCTCATCGGCCAGGCCCTGGCGTACGGCGACGACCGGCCCCACCCGGTGGCCCTGCTCACCCTGGACGCCGAGGTCGCGCCCGGCTGGGCCCAGGCCCGCGGCATCGCCTTCACCACCCTCGCCGAACTGGCCGAGCACCACGACGTGCTGAGAGAGATCGATTCGGCGGTACGGGCCGCCAACGCCAAACTGGCGCGGGTGCAGCAGGTGAAGAGATGGGCGCTGCTGGGCACGGAGTGGACGGCCGAGACCGAGGAGCTGACGCCGAGCCTCAAGCTCAAGCGCCGCGTCATCCACGCCAGGTACGCCGACCTCATCGAGCGCTTATACGCCCCGCACTGAACCGTCGAAGCGGTGGGCAGCCCGTTCGCGCCTGCGACGGCCCACGTTCAGTCGGGGGGTGTGTGCGGGCTGAGCCGAGTTTTACCATTCGGGGCGTGTGTTGTGGTCCTGGTCATTACCGGCCGGTTCCTACCGTCTCGATCATGAGCAGAAGCCTTCTTCTCGTCTCGCTCGCGGCGGGGTCGCTCACGGCGCCCGCGCCCGCCACCGCCGCAGCGTCCGAACCCGAAATCCGCTCCATCACCGTACGCCCCGCGGAGCCCGTGGTCGGGGCGCGCGGTTCCGTCCGCCTGGTGATCGACGTGATCGCCAGGGGTGCACGGGGCAAGGACGGCGTCACCGTCAAGGTCGAGCCCGGCGCCCCGCCCGCCCAGGCGCCAGAGACCCCGCCGATCGCCTCACCCGGCCAGTCACCGGCCCAGCCGCCGGCCCAGTCACCGGCACAGCCACCAGCGGTCCCCGGCCAGGCGCCGGTCCAGCATCCGGAGCAGGCACCGGGTCAGGCCACCGCCCGGACACCGGCGCGGCCGCCCGTCCAGGCCCAGATCCTGGCTCCCGGCCAGAACCCGGCCCAGTCGCAGGCCCTCAGCCCGCCCCTCACCGCGGCCCAGGCCTCGACGCACGTGCCGGAAAGAACGCGGCCGCACACCCACGCAGGAACGCGGCCGCACGCGCCGTCCCAGGTCGCGGCCCCTGTCGCCGGCTCGGGCAAGGTCAGCACACCGTCGCCCGTCGCACCCGGCAGGGGCGGTCCCGCCGGCTACCCGCACACCGCCGGACACTCGCAGTCCGGCCCGAAACAGCAGCCGGGCACCAGGTACCCGCAGCCAGGACAGGCGGGTCCGAACCGGACGTCCACCAACCCGCGTCCCGTCCACGAGTACCCGAACCACGCTCACGTGCAGCCGGACGCCGCCGTGCTGGACCCGCAGCCGTTCCCGGCCTACGCCGCGGCGCCCAAGGTGGGGATCCCCGGCCAGGTCACCCCGGAGATCCCGCCCCGGCTGGTGTGGCGCCTGACGCCCAGCCCGTACCGGATGACGGACGGCTGGCAGACCTGGCGCTTCCTGCCCGACAAGCGGCTGAACCGCTTCTACCCCACCGGAACCTGGACGATCACCGCCACCGCCAAGGGCCGTGACGGGGCGACGGTCACGCAGTACGCCTCGTTCGAGCTGAAGCGCGAGACCAAGCTCGCGTCGGTACGGGCGGAGAAGTCGGCCCAGGCGGACGGCGTCCGGCTGCGCGGCTCGCTCACCCGGGTCGACCCGCGCGGCCTGACCGACTACGGCCCGTTCGCCAAGCAGCGGCTGGAGATCCTCTGGCGTCCCGACACCACCTCGCGGTGGGAGCGGGTGGGGGAGACCACGACCGACGCGGCCGGGGAGTTCGTCGGCACGGTGCAGGGACGTACGGGCGGCCACTGGCGCGTCCACTATCCCGGAACCGGACATTACGCTCCAGAAACCTCTAAATCCCGACAAATCGAACAATAAGGCGCTAATCAATAACCCCTCAAACATTTCGCAATACGTCGTTGCGGAATCGTGATCAACTTCGTCGCAACTTTTCCTTGCCCTTACGCGTCATTGGTTGACGTGCCCCATTTTGGGGTGCGTTTTTCGGACGGGGAAGGATTCTGATTTGAAGATGCGACGCCTAGCCGCCGGCCTGGCGGCTGCCGCCCTGGGCGCGACGGTGGTGGCCACGGCCGCCTCGCCCGCGCTCGCGGACGACCCGGGCCTCGACCCCGACGTCGCCGGCGGCCACACCAGCCTCCAACTCGACGTCAACCCCGAGCCCGCCTGGCGGGGCAAGCCCCTCGACATCCAGGGCAAGCTGTCCGTCCAGTGTGACGAGGACTACATCAGCGGCTTCGTCTCGGTGCACCACGCCGATCGCTGCAAGAAGCAGGAGAACTGGCACCGCCTGGCGTGGAAGCGGATCGTGATCCTCTTCCAGCCCGCCGGCAGCGGCCGGTGGGAGCACGTGGACACGGTCCGCACCACCGGCAAGGGCTACTTCGAACTGTCGGTGCCGGCCCGTACGTCGGGCACGTGGCGCGCGGTGTTCGAGGGCAGCCAGTACCTCTCCTCCTCGGAGGGCACGGACTGGGTGAAGGTCGTCGGCCGCCGCTGACGGCACCCGGCCACCGGTCACAGCCGAACACGCACCACCTGAACGCCCGGCCACCACGGCCGGGCGTTCAGCGTTGTACGGGCCCCGGCGTCCCCGAGCCGTCCTGCTCTGCGCCGCCCTGCCTTGAGCCGCTCTGACCTGGGCTGCTCTGCCCTGAGCGGCTCTGGCCCGCGCCATCCTGCTCTGGGCCGTCCTGCCTTGAGCCGCTCTGACCTGGGCTGCTCTGACCTGAGCGGCTCTGGCCCGCGCCGCCCTGGCCCGCGCCGTCCTGCCCTGGGCCGTCCCGCTCTGGGCCGTCCTGCCCTGAGTGGTCCTGCCTTGAGTGGTACTGCGCGGGATGGCTGTGCGCGGGCCAGTGATGCGCGGAGGGGGAGAGTTCGTCCGGCAGCCCTTGCGCGCACATCGCCCGAAATTTCGGGCACAGCGTGAAATCCGGCTCCGAGCACTCCAGCGCGTGCTCGACCAGCGTCTTCGACGCCTCCACCTACCGGACCCGCCACTCCAGCTCGGCCCTGTGCCGCTGCAGCAACTCCCGCCGCTCCCCGGCGGTCCCGGCCTCGAACATCTCGCGCAACTGCTCCAGGCGCAGCCCGGCCGCCTTCCCCCGCACGATCATCGTCACCCGGGAGACCTGGTCCTCGCTGTATCTCCGCCGTCCGCCGCTGCGCCGCACCGGCCGGATCAGCCCCATCGTCTCCCAGTGCCGCAACACGTGCGTGGCCAGCCCGAACCGCGCCGCCAGCTCGCCGATGCCCATTTCCGTGGCCGACTTCATGTTCACATTAACCTGCGGACCGGATCCGGCTGTCAAAGAGCGGCGGACCCGGCGCCTCAGTAGGACACGGCGACCTGGACGCGGTGGTGCGCGGGTGTCTCCACCTCGTCCACGAGCGCCACCGCCAGATCCGCGAAGGAGAACACCGGATCCCCCTGCGCGGACTCCGGCACCCGCCCGTCCCCGAACCGGTGGCGTCCGGTCCTGGCCGCCTCCTCGTCCAGGAGCACCGGCGGCGGCGCGACCACCACCCAGTCGAGCGCCGCCCCCGCCAGCACCTCCAGCTCGGCCGCGTGCCCCAGCGAGAACTCCCGCGCGTCGGCGGGGAAACCGGGCGTGTCGATGAGCCGGACCCCGGGGGAGACCTCCAGCAGGCTTCCGATGCCCACCGCCACCAGCCGCGGCACCCCGGCCCGCGCCAGCCCGTCCACCAGCGCGCGCGTGGCCGCGGTGTAGAACTCGACCGACGGCACGTCCAGCCGCGCCGTCGCCTGCACCGCCGCGTCGTGCCCGGCGGCCACCGCCGCCACGCTGTCGCCGTCGGTGACGTCTCCTGCGACCACGCGTACCCTGTCGCCGCCACCGTACGGATCCAGGTGCCGCGCCGGTTCCGGGTGCCGCGCCGGTTCCGGGTGCCGCGCCGGATCCCGTACCACGGCGGTGACGTCGTGCCCGCGCCCGGCCGCCTCCGCGACGACCCTGCGCCCGGCCCGCCCACCGGCCCCGAACACCACGATTCTGCTCATCTCGACTCCCGTCCGCGAAACCTTCGACCGGTGACCGGCACGCCGGTCACCACGCAGACGGTAGAGGCGGGGACGTCGCTTTCCGCAACGATAGTTACCTACGATGACGGGATGGCCGACTCAGCCCCGCTGGATCCCGACATGTTCACCGGCTGCCCTCCGGTCGCCGCGCCGATCCGCATCGGCGACAAATGGACCGCGAAGATCATCCGCTGCCTGGAGTCCGGGCCACGGCGCTTCACCGAGCTCCAGACGCCGCTGCGCGGCATCACCCCGAAGGTGCTCACCGCGTCCCTGCGCGCCATGGAGCGCGACGGCCTGCTCACGCGCACCGCGTACGACGAGATCCCGCCGCGCGTCGTGTACGAGCTCACCGACCTCGGCCGCAGCCTCCTCGAACCGATGAACGCCGGGTGCGAGTGGTCGCGCAGGCATCTGGACGCGCTGATGCGCGCCCGAGACTCCTGGTCGGCCGCCGTCCCGTAGTCCACCGGCCCCGCGACCACCCGCCCCACCAGGTGAGCCAGGAATCGATCTAGGGAACAATGTGTTGACGTGCCACGAGGCGCCGGATTTTGGGGCCCGGCCGACGATCGTCATAGGCTGGGCCGCCAGGCGAGCTAACAGGAGGTGACGCCCATGTTGCGAGACTCGTTCGGACGGGTGGCGACGGATCTGCGGGTGTCCCTCACGGACAAGTGCAACCTCCGCTGTACGTACTGCATGCCCCCCGAGGGCCTCGAATGGCTGCCGAACGCCCAGCTCCTCACCGCCGACGAGATCGTCCGGCTGGTGACCATCGGCGTCGAACACCTGGGCATCACCGAGGTCCGCTACACCGGCGGCGAGCCCCTCCTCAGGCGCGAGCTGGTCGACATCGTCGCCCGCAGCACCGCCCTGACCCCCGCGCCCCAGGTCTCCCTCACCACCAACGGCATCGGGCTGGCCCGCCTGGCCGACGCCTTGGCCGAGGCCGGGCTCCACCGGGTCAACGTCTCACTCGACACGCTCGACCCCGCCACGTTCAAACGGCTCGCGCACCGCGACCGGCACGCCGACGTGGTCGCGGGGCTGGCCGCCGCCGACCGCGCGGGCCTGCGCCCGGTCAAGGTCAACTCCGTGCTGATGCGCGGCGTCAACGACCACGAGGCCGTGCCGCTGCTGCGCTGGTGCCTCGACCAGGGCTACGAGCTGCGCTTCATTGAGCAGATGCCGCTCGACGCCCAGCACGGCTGGAGCCGCGAGAACATGGTGACCGCCGACGAGATCCTGCGGCTCCTGTCCGAGGCGTACGACCTCGTCCCCGACGGCCTGGAGGAGCGCGGCAGCGCCCCGGCGGAGCGGTTCCTGGTGGACGGGGGGCCCGCCAGGGTGGGCGTGATCGGCTCGGTGACGCGTCCGTTCTGCGGGGCCTGCGACCGCGTCCGGCTCACCGCCGACGGTCAGGTGCGCAACTGCCTGTTCGCCACCGAGGAGTCCGACCTCAAGACGCCGATGCGCGCGGGCGCCTCCGACGAGGAACTCGCCGCGCGCTGGACCGCGGCCGTCTCACGCAAGCGCGCCGGGCACGGCATCGACGATCCGTCGTTCCTGCAACCGTCCCGCCCCATGTCCGCCATCGGCGGCTGACGAGGCCCCCGAGCGGCGAGGCCCCCGGGCACGCCCCTGCCACCCCCGGCGACACGCCCGGCCCGCGCACGCACGGCTGCCTGCTCACGGGCCTCCGCCCCCGCTCGTACGCGTCCGTCCGGCACTCCCGGCCGCCCCACATCGCCTCGACTGCGACACAATGGACGACCTGAAGGAGGCTCGCATGAACGTACTGCACGAATGGACCATCCTGGCCTGCAAGGAGCTGGGGATCGACCCGGCCCGCGTGGACCGCGACGAGATCCTCGGTCTCACCAAGGAGGTCGCCCACGGGGTCGCGAGGCCGGCCGCGCCGCTGACGGCGTATCTGCTCGGGCTCGCTCAGGGGGCCGGCACGGCCTCTGAGGACGCTGTGGCGAAACTGACCACATTGGCGAAGAACTGGGGCGAGGCGACCACCGAGACCCTGACCGACCGCTGACACTCGAACGAACTCTTCAAGTCAAGCCCGCTCCCGCCTGAAGATTTCCTGTGAATAACGGTTGCGGGAGCGGTGCAAACGATTTCGGGAAAGCCGCCCTATCCAATCTGCCCCGGACGGCACGCGCTGATCGAAAACCTGTCCGGGAAAAGGGCGACGCCGGGTGGTTACGGGGGCAAACCACCCGGCGTCGCTTCATCGGCGTTCCGACGGGGGCCCGGAACGCCGGCACCAGCACTCCGACGGGGGACCGGAGCGCTTGGCTAAAGCGTACACCTACAACCCATGGGATGCGTCAAGACTTAGTCACGACCCGATCTCGCGTCGATGCAGCGGTATCTCGGTTTGGTTAGCTTCAGGGGACTGAAAGGTAGGCGGTGGGGCGGCCTCGCCCCTCTCATTGGCCCCGATTACGGCTATGTATGGCAAAAAGACCGCGCCGGCGATGAAGAGCAGGCGGTACGGCCACGGCAGCGGCACCACGACCGCCAGGATCAGGCAGAGCGTGCGGATCCCCATCTTGATCAGGTAGCTGATCTCGCGCTTGCGGATGTCGGCCGACAGCGACGGCTTGGCGTCCGTCACCTGGTGGACGTCCGGCTTCCTGCGCCACCCCTTCATACTTCCACCGTAGACCCGGATGGGGCCGGTGGCGACGGCGGCCCGGAACGCGTTCGGGGGCATGCGATCATGGCCATCAGGTGAGGAGGATGTGGAGATGACGGACCGTACCTATCGGGTCACCGAGATCGTCGGCACCTCGGGTGAGAGCGTCGACCAGGCCATCCGCAACGGCCTCAGGAGAGCGTCGGAGACGCTGCGCCACCTCGACTGGTTCGAGGTGACGGAGATCCGGGGGCACCTGGACGCGGGGGAGGTCGCGCACTTCCAGGTCGGCATGAAGGTCGGCTTCCGCCTCGAGGATGCCTGACCCACCCGGCCCCCGGCGACCATCCAGGACGGCGGGCGAACGCGCCAGGGGCGGCGAGAGGGCGCCGGAGATCGCGGGTGCCTCTCGCCCTCCCCCGCCCCCTCAGCGCCGCCCAGCGCCCCTCTCAGCCCTTCCCCGGCCGCAGGGGCGAACGGGCCCGTTCAGGATGCCCGGCAGGGCGCGGGATGGGGCGCATGGACGGGCGGGGTCAGCTTGCCTGGCTGACCGTGGACATGTTGAAGTCGGGCACCCGCACCGCCGGCATCACGGTCCGCTGAAAGTAGTCGCTCCACTCGCGCGGCAGCGTACGCTCGCTCGCCCCCACCTCGGACACCCGCCCCAGCAGGTCGACCGGGCTCTCGTTGAACCGGAAGTTGTTCACCTCGCCCACGACCTCCCCGTGCTCGACCAGGTAGACCCCGTCGCGGGTCAGCCCGGTGACCAGCAGCGTCTGCGGGTCGACCTCGCGGATGTACCACAGGCAGGTGACCAGCAGGCCGTGCCGCGTGGCGGCGATCATCTCCTCCAGCGGCCGCCCGTCGGCGGGCCCCGTCATGATCAGGTTGTCGACGCCGGGCGTCACCGGCAGCCCGCTCAGCTCCGCCGAGTAGCGGGTCTGCAGCAGCGCCTCCAGCCGCCCGTCACGGATCCAGTCGGTACGCGCCAACGGCAACCCGTTGTCGAACACCGAGCTCTCCCGGCTGGAGGCGTGGGCCGTCACGAACGGCGCGCACGCGATGCCCGCCGCCGCCGGATCGCTCGACAGCGACACGGGCAGGGTGGCGAGCTGCTCGCCCACCCGCGTGCCCCCGCCGGGCTTGGCGAACACCGAACGCCCGTCGAGCGCGTCTCTCGCCCCCGCCGACCAGAACAGGTAGATCATCAGGTCGGCCACCGCGCTCGGCGGCAGCAGCGTCTCGTAGCGGCCCGCCGGCAGGTCGACCCGGTTCTTGGCCCACTCCAGCCGCTGGGCCAGCGAGGAGCCGAGCGCGGCCACGTCGACGTCGGTGAAGTCTTGGGTCGACACGCCGGTCCACGCCGAGCGCTTGAGGTCGCCGGACTTGGCGTTGAGCTCGAGCCGCCCGGTCGGCTGGTCGTGCCGCAGCCGCACGCCGGTCGACGTGCCGAGGAACGTGGAGGTCAGCGAGTGCTCCGCGAAGCCGTACAGCTTCCTGTCGCCGGACTCCGCCGCCGCGAACGCCTCGCCGAGCGCGGGCGCGAAACCCTCGAAGACCCCGATGTCGGTCGGCCGCACCACGTCGTCCCAGTGCGGTGCGGCGGGGGCCGCCTCGACCAGCGCGCGGGCGTCCTCGGCGGGCCGGGCGTCGCGGGCCGCCGC